>NZ_CAXGPO010000014.1:0-75048 GCF_964011655.1 uncultured Spongiibacter sp.
CCGTCTCCGTAAGCGAGGTGGCGCATTATAGAGACCCAAACCCCAGAGTCAACACGCCACAACAAACTAATTACAAAAAAATGACAATCGATCAAAACTACAGCAATTAACGCTCAAAACAGCAGCAGGTTGATCAGCTCTTGAGCAGATTAGCGCGCGAGCTGGAAGCGCCGTAGACGCGGCAGGGCCAATACTGCGATAAGCAGGCCATAAATCAGGACCTCTAGATAGCTAGAGCGAACCTGCCAAACAACATGCAGCCACGCCAAGCCCATTACCGGATACATAAGCTGGTGAAGTTGACGCCAACGGCGCCCAAGGCGACGAACCGAATAGTTGTTAGAGGTGACTACCATTGGCAGCATTAGTAGCCAAGCTGCGAAGCCGGCGATGATGTGGGGGCGTTCGCTAAGCTCTTCCAAAACAATGGTCCAGTCCCATGCGAACAGGTAGGTGGCAACAACCAGTATGTGAAGACTGGCATAGAAGCCGGCAAATAAGCCCAACATACGTCGAAACCGGAGCAACCGCGACCACCCCAACCAACTGCGTAGCGCGGAAACTGAAAAAACCACAAGCAGGGCACGGATCGCCCAGTCACCGGTCATCACTATTAACGCTTTAACCGGATCGGGCCCCAAGTCACCAAGGACGGCACCATAAACCACCGCAGCGAGCGGCAGCAGGCATAGCACGAACACCAGGGGCTTACCCCACCCCGTCCCAAGCGGTTGCCGGGCCTTTTCTGTCACATCAGCCATCAAGCCAACCTTCAGTAGTAGCGCCGCAGGTTCATACCTTTGTATAAACTGGCGACCTGCTCTTCGTAGCCATTGAACATCTGCGTGCGAATGCGATTGGGAGACAACAAGCTGCTGGGCAGGCGTCGTTCATAGCGCTGACTCCAACGCGGATGATCCACCTTGGGGTTCACATTGGCATAGAAGCCGTACTCGCGCGGCGCAATGCCCTGCCAGCTGGTTTTGGGCTGACGCTCGGTAAAACGAATTTTTACGATCGACTTGATACTCTTGAACCCGTACTTCCACGGCACAACCAAGCGAATTGGCGCGCCGTTTTGATTTGGCAACTCTCTGCCATACATTCCCACACTCATTAATGTGAGGGGGTGCATGGCCTCATCCATCCGCAAGCCCTCAATATACGGCCAATCGATGGTTGAGAACGCAGAGCGCTGTCCGCGCATTTCAGATGGGCGATACAGGGTTTCAAACTGGATATATTTGGCTTTACTTGTTGGCTGCCACTGTTTGATTAAGTCACTGAGGGGAAAACCAAGCCAGGGAATGACCATTGACCACGCTTCTACACAGCGCAAGCGGTATACCCGCTCCTCTATGTCGACACTCTTTAAAATGTCTTCCAGTGCATACTTGCCCGGTTTATCAACCTCGCCCTCAACGTCGATTGACCACGGGTCGACTGTCAGTGCGCTGGCGTATTTCGCAGGATCAGATTTATCGGTGCCGAACTCATAGAAATTGTTGTACCGGCTGGCATCTGAGAACGGCGTCTGTGCTTCACCTGTATAAAAAGGATTGTCCGCCCGCGCGTCCACCGGCGTGTGCGACAGCGGCGAAGGCGCAGAAAACGCCATCGGCGCCACGGCCATTGCCGCCATGGCTGCAGCCCCCTGCATAAACTCTCTGCGGCGGAGGTAGACCGCCTCCGGGGTAATTTCGCTGCTTGCAATATCATCGGACTTTTTTATCAGCATCGTCGCACTCCTCAACCATAACTAGTGATACGACGCAGCCACAGCGCCAGCGTTACACTTTTGGCGCTTTTACTCGTCGATAAATCGCTTGTACGGGCCCGGACAAGGCATAGAGCAAGACAACCCCCAGCAGTATCCGCGCGGGGTCGACCGAAACCAGGCCGAAGGCCAGCACAACCAATATCATCACTACAAAGGGAACGCGTCCGCGGAAATCGATGCCTTTGAAGCTGTTATAGCGGACGTTCATAATCATCAACATGCCAACGACGGCCATTAACACACCGACAACCGCCGCTAACTCAATGGGCAGCGCCACGCCGATCCAGCCCTCCTCGGCAGAAACCCAGACCACCCCCGCCATAACGGCCGCTGCAGCCGGACTTGCCAGGCCAGTGAAGTAGTTTTTGTCGGCGGTATCAATTTGGGTATTAAAACGCGCTAGCCGCAGCGCCGCACAAGATACATAGACGAAGGCGACTGCCCAGCCGAACTTGCCGAGTTCCGATACGCCCCAGCTAAAAACAACCAGCGCCGGGGCAACACCGAAAGACACCATATCGGCAAGACTGTCGTATTCCGCGCCAAACTTGCTCTGCGCATTCATCAAGCGCGCCACCCGGCCGTCGAGGCCATCGAAAACCATGGCCACGAATATTGCCATCGCAGCCGCTTCAAAGCGGCCATTCATTGCCGAAACAATGGCGAAGAAACCCGAAAACAGCGCCGCGGTGGTAAACAAATTCGGCAGCAAATAAATGCCACGCTTACGCACCGTTTTGCCGTCGACGGAGACTTCCTCCTCATGGTCGTCAATCAGCAGTAGCGCCTCTTTATCAAAGGCCGGCATCGACTTCTTTCCGGTTTGTTCGTCAGCCATAGTGTCCTTATCCGTTCAAACAGCAATTAAGCGTGCATGATAAATTAAATAGTGCTGCGGTACGATGACTGCGCACAGTCCCAAAATGCTTTTACCAGCGGGTCGGCCAGACGCTGTTGCCGCACCACCACGCCGATGTCCATACTCGGCAGCTCAGGCAATATTGTCACCACGCGCACCTTGTCGCGCAAAAAGGACGTATCGAGCACCAAGTCGGGCACGACACCGATTCCCAACCCCAGGCCCACCGTACTGACAATCGCCTCGTGACCACTCACTTGCGCGTAGACATTCGGCCGCAGGCGCTGGCGGCGAAACCACTGCTCG
The DNA here is from genome assembly GCF_964011655.1 of uncultured Spongiibacter sp. Classification (NCBI taxonomy): domain Bacteria; kingdom Pseudomonadati; phylum Pseudomonadota; class Gammaproteobacteria; order Cellvibrionales; family Spongiibacteraceae; genus Spongiibacter; species uncultured Spongiibacter sp. The sequence continues at coordinate 2,946 of NZ_CAXGPO010000014.1, forward strand.
ATCAGGCTTCGTGCGACGCCCCGCTCAGGAAGAATAAAAGGTAGTGTATTGAGCAGGGACGCGCTGAACTCCCCACCGTGTCCAGCAATTTGCTCACTGAGGGCGCAGGGAATATTCGGCACCAGCAACTGCAGTGAAGAGCGGCTCAGCGGTAAGTAGTCGAGCCGACTAGGTAATTGCGGCGGGCGAACAGTAATTCCGAGGTCTTCGCCGCCATCAGCGATCCGGTCAACGGCATCAGCTTGATCGCCGGTATGCAGTTTCAGGTCAATGCCGGGGTAGCGCTGACGAAACGTCTCCAAAATCGTACTGAGCACGCTGTAGGCCGCGGTCACCGAACAGAACAGACTGACCTCCCCCTGCAGAGATTCTCCTTGTTGCCGCAGACGCTGAGAAAGCGAGCGCCAACTCAACACCGCCTGCTCAGCGTAGCGCAAGAACTCTCTGCCGGCCGGTGTTAATCTGACACTGCGCCGATCCCGCTCAAACAAAACCACGCCGGCTTCGTCCTCCAAGCGCTGTATCGCCCGGCTGACGGCTGAAACGCTGAGATGCATTGCCTCACTCGTTTTGCCAAAGTGCAGCGACTGGCTCAGGTGAATATAGATCTCCAGTTCTTTGGTTTTCACGACGGCTTCAGTCTCGAAAAATGCAACACAGTTTCCACTATATATCAATTTACGCAATAATAAAGACTTGCTAGAGTGCCTCCCACTAAAAATCCCCTTTACTACACGAGCACATATCAGGAGCCTCACCATGGGTCAGAACTACTTCAACAGCTTGCCGCTGCGCCTGCAGCTCGAAGAGCTGGGTAAATGCCGTTTTATGGATCGCAGCGAGTTTGCAGATGGCTGCAACTACCTGAAAGGTAAGAAAATCGTGATTGTTGGCTGCGGCGCCCAGGGCTTGAACCAGGGCCTGAACCTGCGCGACTCTGGCCTGGACGTTGCTTACGCCCTGCGCGCAAGCGCGATCGAGGAAAAACGCCAAAGTTGGAAAAATGCAACCGAGAACGGTTTTACCGTCGGCACTTACGAAGAGTTGATCCCCACCGCTGACGTGGTGATGAACCTGACCCCAGATAAGCAGCACACCCCTGTGGTCAACGCGGTAATGCCGCTGATGAAAGAAGGCGCTTGCCTCGACTACGCGCACGGCTTCAACCTCGTTGAAGAAGGTATGCAGATCCGCAAAGACATCACCGTTGTTATGTGCTGCCCGAAATGCCCAGGCACCGAGGTTCGCGAAGAGTACAAGCGCGGCTTTGGTGTACCGACGCTCATCGCTGTTCACCGCGAAAACGACCCCAAAGGCGAAGGCATGGCCATTGCCAAAGCGCTGGCATCCGGCACTGGCGGCGACCGCGCTGGCGTATTGGAGTCCTCGCCAATTGCCGAAGTTAAGTCTGACCTGATGGGCGAGCAAACCATCTTGTGCGGCATGCTGCAAACCGGCGCGATCCTGTGCTTCGACAAAATGGTTGCAGAAGGCATTGAGCCCGGCTACGCCTCAAAGCTGATTCAGTACGGCTGGGAAACCGTTACCGAAGGCCTGAAACACGGCGGCATCACCAATATGATGGATCGCCTCAGCAATCCCGCCAAAATCAAAGCGTTCGATTTGGCCGATGAGCTGAAAGACATCATGCGCCCACTGTACGAGAAGCACCAAGACGACATCATCAGCGGTCACTTCTCGAAAACCATGATGGAAGACTGGGCTAACGACGACAAAAACCTGCTGAACTGGCGCGCCGCTACCGCTGAAACCGCGTTTGAAAAGACGCCCTCTGGCGATATGGAAATCAGTGAGCAAGAGTTCTACGACAACGGCATCCTGCTTGTCGCGATGGTTAAAGCCGGTGTTGAGCTGGCCTTCGAGTGCATGGTTGCCGCCGGCATGAAGCCCGAGTCAGCCTACTACGAGTCGCTGCATGAAACGCCGCTGATCGCTAACACTATCGCGCGTCGCAAACTTTATGAGATGAACGTGGTTATTTCTGATACCGCAGAATACGGCTGCTACCTGTTCGACCACGCTTGCCGCCCATTGCTGCAAGACTTTATGAGCAAGGTCTCTACCGATGTTATCGGCAAAGGCCTTAACGTCAAAGACGGCGGTGTTGATAACGCTGAGCTGATCGCGGTTAACGCAGAAATTCGCAACCACCCCGTTGAGGTCGTTGGTCAGAAATTGCGTAGCTACATGACGGCGATGAAGAAAATTGTCTAAACACTTTTAAGGCTTAGACAAAAGGGCGCCTACAGGCGCCCTTTTTTGTTGCATGCTTTGGTAATCGCGTTGATGTCAGCGCGGCGTATTCATCGCCGCTCTCTGATCGCTGGTGCCAACCGCGCTCCCCAAATCGAAATCGCCAACCATATTATTGAGCTCTTCCGCTTGAGCGGCCAACTCCTCGGCAGCACTGGAAGATTCCTCAGAGTCCGCAGCGGCTGATTGCACAACCTTATCCATTGCCGCCATTGCCTTGGTGATTTCATCAATTCCCTTCGCCTGAATCTCACTGGAGCTGAATATTTCATTCACCAGCTCGGTCACCTGCCCAATGGCCGAAATAATGTCTGAAAAACCGCTATTGACCTCACTCGACAGCGCGCCGCCGTCCTCCGCAGATTCGGCGCTTTGCGCAATCAATGACTGCGTTTTATCTGCAGCGGTCTTCGCGCGAAGCGCCAGGTTCCTCACTTCTTCCGCAACCACCGCAAAACTGCGGCCTGCCTCTCCCGCTCGGGCAGCTTCAACCGCCGCATTTAGAGCCAGCAAGTTGGTTTGGAAAGCAATCTCGTTGATATCGCTGATAATATCCTGGGTATCTTGTGTCGCACTTTTAATTCGCGTCATCGCCGCCAGCATTTTCTCCATCGTCTCGCTGCCTCGCTCAGCAAGCCCCTGGGTCTGCGCCGCCCGGTCTTTGGCCAATCGCGTGCTATCCACATTCTTGCGCGTTTCCTCACTGAGACTCTCTAAGGAGCGCCCGGTTTCCTCAAGGGAGGCCGCCTGCTGCGACGCGCCAATGGCCACCGAGTGACTACTCGACGCAATCAAACCTGCGGCAGACGACACCTGTTCCGACGCCACCGACACGTGGCTGAGCGAGCTTCGCAGCTGGGAAACCGCCGAATTCACATAGCCCTTCAGTTCACCAAAGCGCCCCTTAAAGTCGCTCTTCACCCTGCGCGTAAGCTGATTGCTCGCCACGGCTTGCATCACATCTGCCACCTCATTGATCGGCAGCGTAATGGCATCGAGCATAAAGTTAATACTCGACAGCAACTCTAAGTTATCACCCTGAAAGCCATCTAACGTCGCTCGGTCATCAAGATAACCTTGACGGGCGGCGTCGATCAGCCGTGCAACCTCTGACATTGCCTGTTTGCGCTCGGTGATATCCGTCGCATATTTCACAACCTTGAAAACGCGCCCCCGCAGGTCTTTTATCGGCGTATACGAGGCTTGTATCCATATCTCACGGCCGCCCTTCGCCAAGCGCTTGAATTCACCAACACGGGCTTGACCCTGCGCCAGAGAACGCCAGAACTGCGCGTAATCTGCCGATTTGGCGTACTCGCCATCAACAAAAAGCCGATGATGCCGGCCTTTTACTTCCTCCAGCGAATACCCCATCGCCTGAAGAAAATTGTCATTTGCCGACAAGATCGTGCCATCAACTTCAAATTCAATAACTGCCTGACTCGCAGAAATACCCTCGATTTGCCCCTGATAATCGGCATTCACCCGCTTTTGTTGAGTGATGTCACTGGCATATTTCACTATTTTGAATACCTTGCCATCGACATCGCGAATCGGTGTATAGGACGCCTGAATCCAAACATCGTCACCGCGTTTATTGAGCCTGCAAAACTCGCCAAGTTTCGCCTGCCCCTCAGCCAAGTCGAGCCAGAATTGCCGGTACTCCTGACCGGCTCGGAAAGCCGGGTCAACAAATATGCCGTGGTGCTTGCCAACCACCTCGTCAAGGCGATAGCCCATCACCGAAAGAAAGTTGTCATTGGCATCAATTATCGTTCCATCGATATCAAAATGGATAACTGCCTGCACCGAATTAATTGCATCGATCTGACCTTTAAAATCGGCATGCAACATTTTTTGCTCAGTGATATCAGTGGCGTATTTCACCACCTTCACCACATCACCTTGAACATCTCTGATTGGCGTATAGGAGGCTTGAATCCACACGACTCGGCCACCCTTGGCAATGCGTCGATATTCACCTACCTGCGCGTCGCCGCGAGCCAAGGACTGCCAAAACAGTGCATAGTCGCTAGAATTCCGCGTTTCAGGCGAAACGAACATCGAGTGATGCTGGCCTTGTATCTCTTCAAGCTGGTAGCCCATCGTTTGCAGAAACAAGGAGTTGGCATCAAGGATGGTGCCACTGGGGTCAAACTGAATGACTGCCTGGCTGGCATTGATCGCCGTAATCTGCCCCAAATAGTCGAGGTCGAGCGCCTTCTGCCGGGTAATATCGCTCGCGACTTTAATAATGCGCGTAACGTGCCCCTCGTCATTAACCACCGGGTTATACGAGGCCTGAATCCAAAATACTGAACCATGCTTGTCATAGCGGCAAAACTCGCCGCTCTGCGACTGGCCGTCGCGAAGTGACTGCCAGAATGCACGGTATTCCTGCGAGGCAGCATAGTCGGCGCGGACAAATACCCGATGGTGCGAGCCCTTCAGCTCGTCGCTACTGTAACCGGTGACGTCCAAGAAATTCTGATTGGCTCTTAGAATATTGCCGTCGGGGTCAAACTCTATGACGGCCTGAGACTCTTCTATCGCCGCAAGGGTCTGCAGCAACTGATCTCGGCTGGGTGCTGAGGGGGCCATGACAATGCGTCCTGATTATTTATATTGGTGTTTCAGGGAAAGCAGTAGCAATACTTTCTTGACGAGTGTGGTTAAAAATCAAGCGACTGACTATACGTAAAGTCCGCGCGCAAGCCGCCAGCGGATAATTCGAAAATGGCCCCCAATCATCGCCGATATCTGCGATAATTCAGCGTTTTCAACGGCCTCTCAGCAATTATGCAAAACGCGCAAAATTACGATGTTATCGTCCTTGGCGGTGGCGCCTCGGGCCTGCTTTGCGCTTTCACAGCCGCCCAGCGCGGACGCCGTGTATTGGTGCTTGAACGCGCAAACAAGGTCGGCAAAAAAATCCTAATGTCCGGCGGCGGCCGCTGCAATTTCACCAATTACTTCGTCGATGCAAACAACTTCATTTCAGAGAATCGGCACTTCTGTAAGTCGGCCCTAAAGCGCTACGGCGCCTGGGACTTTATCGGCATGGTCGAGCGGTACGGCATCGCCTATGAGGAGCGCAAGCACAGCCAGCTTTTTTGCCTGAACTCTGCCAAAGATATCCTGAGCATGCTTCTTGAGGAATGTTCGCAAGCGGGTGTTGAGATTCGCTGTAAGATCGAGCTGGAGGGCGTTCAAGCGCTAGAGGCGCGCGCGGGCTACCAATTGCACATCCGCCAGGATACCAGCGCTCTTTCTCTGCACTGCCAGTCACTTGTTGTGGCAACGGGCGGGCTTTCCATACCGACCCTAGGTGGCAGTAGCGTCGGTTATCAACTCGCCGAGCAATTTGGCCTTGGCGTGACGCCGCGCAGAGCGGGCCTGGTGCCCTTTATGTTTAGCGACCAGAGCAAAGGTCTGTGCGAACGCTTGGCAGGCCTGGCTGTTGATGTCTCAGCAACGTGTAATGGCCAGACCTTTCGCGAAAATTTGCTTTTCACTCACCGCGGCCTAAGCGGACCGGTGATGCTACAAATCTCCAACTATTGGCACCCCGGTGGCGCCCTTCACATCGACCTGCTGCCTGATATCAACGCCGAGCAATGGCTCATTGAAGCGAAGTCACAGCAGCCTAAATCGCTATTGCGCAGTGTCCTGGGGCAACGCTTGGCGAAAGGCTTGGTGCAGGAATTCCAGACCCTTTGGTGGCCAGAGCACGCCGATACCCCTATGGCTGAGCTCAGTGAGAAATTGCTACGCCGCATCGCCGCACAGCTGAATAACTGGGTCGTCAAACCCTCGGCAACCGAGGGCTACCGGACAGCAGAAGTCACCCTGGGTGGCGTGGATACCGATGGCATCAGTTCCCAAACCATGGAGGCGACGTCACAGCCTGGGTTGTACTTTGTCGGCGAAGTTCTCGATGTCACCGGCTGGCTGGGTGGTTTTAACTTTCAATGGGCCTGGTCTTCGGGTTACGTCGCAGGATTACACGTATAGGGTGTTCGAAGCACGGCGCAATACAGGATAGAATATCGCCCTCTTTACCCAACGCTTGAGGCCCAGCATGGCATCGCTGCAAGAACAGCTACTTAAGGCAGGCATCGCCGACGAAAAGAAAGCCAAAAAAATTAAGCAGGAGCAGCGCAAGGCCAAAAAAGCCAACAAGGGTAAGCCTCAGGTCGATGAGGGCAAGCTCGCCGCGCAACGTGCACTGGCAGAAAAGGCCGAGCGCGACCGCGAGATAAATCGCCAGCGCCAAGCCGAAGTGGAGAAAAAGGCGATTTATGCGCAGATTTTGCAGTTAGTCGACATCAATAAGGTCGATCGCAAACAGGGTGATATCGCCTACCAATTTACCGATGGTAAGAAGATCAAGCGCATTTACGTCACCAATGCTCTACAGGAGCAACTGGTAAAAGGGCTGCTTGCCATCGTCAAGGTCCGAGACAGCTTTGAGCTCGTGCCTGCCGCCATCGCCGATAAAATCAAACAACGCGATGCCAGCGTGATCGTTCTGCACAATGAAAAACCTGCGGACCAGCCCGAGGAAGACGATCCCTACGCCGATTACCAAATCCCTGACGACCTGATGTGGTAATGACAGACGCCACTCTAAGCACTCAGGACAATGCTCGACAGGTATTGCAATCGGTATTCGGTTATTCGGACTTTCGCAACCACCAAGCAGAGATTGTCGAGCAACTGATCGACGGCGGTGATGCGCTGGTGTTAATGCCCACAGGCGGCGGTAAGTCACTGTGCTTTCAAATCCCGGCATTGATCCGCAACGGCACCGCTATCGTCATCTCGCCATTAATTGCGCTCATGCAGGACCAAGTTGATGCCCTGCAGCAAAATGGCATTCGCGCCGCCTGCCTGAACTCTGCACTAGACGGTATGGCCGTACGCGAAGTCGAGCAGCAGTTAACACACGGCGAGCTCGACCTACTTTACATCGCGCCAGAGCGGTTGATGATGCCGCGAATGCAGCGTTTGCTTTCGCAAGTGCACATCGCCTTATTCGCCATCGATGAAGCCCACTGTGTATCCCAATGGGGGCACGACTTCCGCCCCGAGTACATCCAGCTTTCAATCCTTCATCAGTATTTCCCCGACGTGCCGCGCATCGCCTTAACTGCAACGGCCGACGAGCGCACCCAACAGGAAATTATTCAGCGTCTCGGCTTAGAGCAGGCACGCGTCTTCAATAACGGTTTTGACCGCCCGAATATCCGCTACCGCATCGCTGAAAATAACGGCAATGCCCGAGAACAATTGTTGCGCTTTATACGCAATGAACACGACGGCGAGGCCGGCATTGTCTACTGCTTATCACGAAAACGTGTCGACGACACCGCAAAGTGGCTCAGCGAGAAGGGGCTTAGGGCGCTGCCCTATCATGCGGGTCTCTCCAACGAGACTCGCCAACAAAACCAAAGCCGATTTTTACGCGAAGACGGCATAATTATCGTGGCCACCATCGCGTTTGGCATGGGTATCGACAAACCCGACGTGAGGTTTGTTGCCCACCTTAACCTGCCAAAAAGCATCGAGGCCTATTACCAGGAAACCGGCCGCGCCGGGCGCGATGGCTTACCCTCTGACGCCTGGATGCTCTATGGCCTGCAGGATGTCATCACGCTGCGTCAAATGCAGGAAAGCTCCGACGCCGATGACAGCTACAAACGCATAGAGCGGCACAAATTAGATGCCATGCTTGGGCTTTGCGAACAGGAAAGCTGTCGGCGGCAGGCCCTGCTGCACTATTTTGGCGACAGGCTGGACAAGCCCTGCGGCAATTGCGACAACTGTCTATCGCCACCGGAAACATGGGATGCCACCGTCGCTGCGCAGAAGGCACTATCTTGCGCCTACCGAACCGGCCAGCGCTTTGGTGTCAATTATCTGGTAGACGTTTTGCAAGGTAAGGCCAATAGCCGCATTCAGCAATTCGGGCACGACAAACTCACGGTTTTCGGTATTGGCAAGGAACTGAATACTAGCCAATGGCGGGGCCTGTTTCGCCAGCTTATCGCCAGGCGCCTGCTGAGCGTAGACCTGGATGGCCATGGCAGCGTGCAGCTCAGCCAAAGTGCCAGACCGATTCTGCGCGGCGAGCAAACCTTAACCTTGCGCAAGCTGGCGAAGGTGAGCGCCGGTAAAACACGCTCCAGCAATTTCGCCAATACCGCCCACAGCCAACTGTGGGAAGCTCTGCGCGCTCACCGCAAACAACTGGCCGACGAGCAAGGCGTTCCCGCCTACGTGATCTTTCACGATGCGACACTGGCTGAAATGGCGGAGAGGCAGCCGCAAAACCGCGAGCAACTCGCACTTATTTCCGGGATTGGCGAACGCAAGCTCGACGCCTACGGAGACAGTTTTCTCGAGGTTATTCACGAGAATATTGGCAGCCAACCTCAATCCGGTGACAGCAATGCAGAGACTGTGTTGCTGCTCTGTCAGGGTATGACCCCGCTGGAAATTGCCCACCGCAGAGAGCTTACCGTCGCGACCGTATACCGCCACCTGGCAAAGGCAATCCGCGAGGGCGAATTGGAGCTCGCTGACGTGGTCGCCCTCGACGAGGCCGAGCTGCAGGAAATTCGCTTTGCCTTCGAACACAGCGAAGACAAGCGCCTTAAGCCGATCTACGAGGCTCTTGGCGGCGAATACGACTACGGTATTTTGGAGTGTGTACGCGCCGCCAGTTAAGCCAACTGCCAACAAGATCCAGCATTGCCTATACTGCGTATTACACAGTTTTGCAATTTGTATCACAGAGAGGATCTGACCTTGGTTTCCTGGCTTAGCCAACACACCCTTCCCCGCCGGCTCCTCTCCATTTTGCTTATTACGACGTTCGCCGCGCTGATGCTCGCCACCGCCGTTATTTGGGTGCCGCTCTTTTGGCTACTTGGATGGGGCTTTCCCGCAAGCCGGTCGGGCCTGCGTTGCCTTACATTTATCAGCCTGTTCCTCTTCTGCGAGGTCGCGGGCATTCTCGCCAGCACTTGGCTGTGGTTGCGCTACGCCATAACCGCTAACACCCAGTCCGAGGGCTACTTACGCGCCAACAGCGCGCTGCAATACTGGTGGGCAGACACCTTGCGACGCGGCGCAGAACGCCTGTTTCGCCTGCGTTTTGAAATCACCGGCCAAGAGGCCCTGGAAGGTAACGCCGCGATACTGCTGCCACGGCACACAAGTATTGGCGACACGGTATTGCCCATGTCTTTTTATGCCATACCGAAGGCTTTTCGCGTGCGCTATGTTTTAAAACGCGAGCTGCTCATGGATCCCTGCCTGGATATCGTGGGTAACCGCCTACCCAACGTGTTCCTAAACCGCGTAGCCGAGGACATGGGGCCAGAACTCAGCGCTCTGAGCACCCTGGCCGCCACCGCCTCCGAGCAAGAGACGCTGATTATTTATATGGAAGGAACGCGGTTTTCGACGGCCAAGCGCCAGCGGCTGCTTGAGTCCTTTCAAAAAAAGAACGATCAGAAAGCCCTGCGAAATGCCGAGCAGTGGACCCATCTCTTGCCTATTCGGCCTGCCGGCGCACTGGCACTGATGGCCGGCGCCCCGGACAAAGACCTCGTGTTTTTTGCACATAGCGGCTTCGAGAAGTCATCCAGCTTCGCCAGTTTGTTCAACGGCGGCTGGATGGATACCACCGTTAAACTCAAGTTTTGGCGCATACCCGCAAGTAGCATTCCTGCCGACGACGCTGGCCGACGCGAGCTACTGATAAACCAATGGCATAGAATGCAAGATGAAGTCGATGCTATGCATCGCGGTGTGGGCTAGTCTGCTCGGCAGCAATATTTTCGATAAGCCCCATCACTAAACGCACCGCAGCGCGCACCACGGTCCCTTTTGCAATGGCATAGTCGCTGCGCAACCAGTGGGTTGCCGCCTGCCGCATGGCGCCAACCAGCGACATACCCAGCATCAGCGCTTCCTCATCGTCGAGCTGCCACTGAGGGTAGACGTAACGTGCCAGCTCCAGAATCAAGTCTGAAAAAGACATTATGTAACCGTGGTACAACTGCTCAACTTCAGGGCTGATTCCCTCTAACTCCACCATACATACGCGCGCGACGCGGGGATCTTCCAGCGCGGTGAAGTAGGCGTCCAGCATTCGCTCAACAAGCTGCCTTACCGACATGCCAGGCGGCGCATCCATCACACTGTCGTAAATGCGCTGGCGTATCTGCCCCATATGAAGCTCGTACACTTCGGTTAATAGCGTCTGTAAATTGTCAAAACTTTCGTAAAAGTAGCGATCGGTTAATTTTGCTTGGCGGCATAATTTGCGCACCGTCGCAGCGCGAAAACCCTCTGTGCCAAAGATTTCTAATCCTGCCTCAAGGAATTGCTGCCGCCGAGCAGCCCGCCTCTCCTCCGCCTTTACACCGCCGTATACCCGGCCACTGGTCGCATTTTCAGCGACGGTTTTCACACTGTCATTTGCCATGACAGCAATTTGACATCACGCGTCGTCAAAAGTAAAGTGAAGACACTTGTCATCAGATATAGCCAAATGGGCTGCTCACAGATAGGAAAAACAACGATGAGTGAACAACAGCAGGCAAGCCGCCATCAGGTTGTGATTATTGGCAGTGGCTTCGGGGGGCAGTGCGCGGCAATAAACCTGAAGAAAAATGGTATCGATGACTACGTCATCCTCGAACGACGCGACTTTATGGGCGGTACCTGGTGCCAGAATACCTACCCCGGCGCCGCGGTAGATGTGCAATCAGCGCTCTACTCCATCGCATCAGAGCCCTATGACTGGTCACAAATGTTTGCCGACGGTGACGAGCTACAACGCTATACCAATCACGTCATCGACAAACACCGTCTCAGAGAGAAAACACGCACTGGCTGCAATGTCAGCAGTATTCGCTGGCAGGAAGCGTCGCAACAGTGGCAGGTGAGTTGTGAGGACGGCCGCCGCTTTCTCGCGCAATTTATCATTAATGCCTCTGGCCCGCTAAGCACCCCGGTTATTCCGGCTTTCAAAGGTCGCGAGCGCTTCGAGGGGCACAGCTTCCACACTAATAATTGGGATCACAATTACGACTACCGCGGTAAAAAGGTGGCGATTATTGGCAGTGGCGCCAGTGCAGCACAAGTGATTCCCGCTATCGCAGAAGACGTTGCGCAATTGCATGTCTTTCAACGCAGTCCCCACTGGGTGATTCCACGCCCAGACTATCGATTCAAACCTTGGCAACGCGCGATTCTGCGGCGCCGCTGGGCGTACAAGCTACTTCGCCAAGCCGTTTATTGGGCACTGGAGAGCCGCGTTATTGGCTTTAAATACTCCGAAGCCATGCTGAATATTCTCGCCAAACGCCGCGCCCTCAAGCACATTAACAAACAGATTGCCGACCCTGAGCTGCGCGCTAAAGTAACGCCGGACTACACCATCGGCTGCAAACGTATCATCTTGTCAGATACCCTCTACCCCGCCTACTGCCGCGATAACGTCACGCTTCACAGCAGCGAAGACGGCATTGCCGAGATCACCGAGCGCGGCATTCGCACGCAGCAGGGCCAAGACCTGGATCTGGACTTGATCGTCTACTCCACCGGCTACGATGCCACTGACGGTGTTATCTCATACTCCGTTGAAGGCCGCGGCGGCCAAACCTTGCAATCGGCATGGGCGGAGTTCCCACGGGCGTACCTGGGCACCAGTATGCCCGGCTTCCCGAATTTATTTGTGGTGACAGGGCCGAATACCGGCATCGGCCACACCTCGGCCATCGTGATCATCGAGGCGCAGATGGACTACATCATGAACAGCATTCGCGCGGTTCAACGCAGCAATAGTAAGACTATTGAGGTCAATCGCGACGCAGAGAAACGCTACACCGAGCACATCCACAGCGAAATGGAGCGCACCGTGTGGAAGTCCGGCGGCTGCAACAGCTGGTATCAGAGCAAAAGTGGCCATGTCATCGCCATGTTCCCGGGCTTCAGTTTCACCTATCGACGCTGGACACGGAATTTCCGCCCCAACGACCACCAACTTTCCTAGGCAAAATAATGAAAAACCTGATTAACAAAGTTGTTGTAATCACGGGGGCCGGCTCGGGTATGGGTCGCGCCTACGCCCATACCTTCTCCGCTCAAGGTTGCAAACTCGCGCTGTGTGACCTCGGCAGCGACGGCCTGACCGAGACCGTGGCGCAGCTAGACACCAACTCGGCAGATGTCTTTCATCAGAGCGTAGACGTCAGCGACCCTGCCGCCATGACGGATTTTGCCGACGCGGTGAAACGTCAATTGGGGCCGGCACATATTGTTATCAATAACGCCGGCATCGAAGGCAGCGCCAAACCAACCTGGGCAACAGATCTTAGTGACTATCGCCGCGTAATGGATGTGAACTACTTCGGCGTTATCCACGGCTGCCAGGCCTTTCTCCCCCACCTACGGGCCAATAATGAGGGTGCCATTGTCAATATTTCCAGCATCTTCGGTTTGGTGGGCACCCCGAATCACAGCGACTACTGCGGCAGTAAATTTGCGGTGCGCGGCTATACCGAAGCACTGATGGCCGAACTGCATACCAGTCCCATTCAAGTCCATCTCGTGCACCCGGGCGGCATCGACACAAATATTGCGCGCCAGGATCGCAGCCGCGCTTTCTCCGACCACTTCCTCAGTACCAAACCGGAGGCAATTGCTGCCAAACTCATCACCTGTATTCGCCGCAATCAGCCGCGCCTGGTGTACGGCAACGGGTCGGGCAAAACCTGGTTGGGTGCGCGCTTCGTCCCACTTAAGTGGCTAAGCAGTATCATATGGCGCGAAATGCGCCCGGTCATCGACCTAAGCGAATACCCCAAACAACCTTAACCCGCCATAATAATTCCAACACAATAAAGGAACGCGCTCGTGAAAAAGTTTCTGCTGATTGCATTTGTCACCCTGATTACCGGTGGACTGTGGAGTTATCACAGCTACCCCGCTTTAGGACACCTCCTGTACACCGCCAGCATGGCAGGCGAGGCATCGATCTATGGCTTCAAAGAGCGCCGTGTCGATATCGGCGAATTGGAGATGAGCTTGTATCAAGGCGGCAACCCAGAGCAGCCCACATTGCTGATGCTGCATGGCTACAGCGCCGACAAAAATGTCTGGCTACGCTTTGCCAAACACTTCGTCGACGACTACCACATTATTATCCCGGATATGGCCGGTCACGGTGACACCGCATTTGTCAGTGGCGGCGACTACAGTATCACCGCGCAATCCCGGCGCCTCCAAGGCCTGTTGGATGCGCTGAACATCGACCAGGTGCATATCATCGGCAACTCCATGGGTGGTTTCATCAGCGCCGACTTTTCACTCAGCTACCCAGAGCGGGTATTAACGACCGGGCTCGTAGACCCAGCGGGAGTGAATTCGCCTGAGCCCAGCACAATGCAAAAATTACTCGCCGAAGGGCGCAACCCCTTCCTCGTTGAAAAACGCGATCAGTTCCGTGAGTTCTACGCGATGACGATGGCCAAGCCGCCGTGGATGCCCGGCGTCGTGCTGGATGCAATGGCTGAAGACTACCAGCAGCGTCGCACTGAACTCGCTGAAATCTTCAACGACTTTCACAGTACCGCTTTGCTAGAACCACGATTGGCCAATCTGCGCTCGCCTGCTTTATTACTGTGGGGCAGTGAAGACCAACTTATCCATGTGAGTAGTGTCGACACCTGGCGCGCGGCGATTCCTACGCTGGAAATCACCGTGTGGGAAGGCATCGGCCATATGCCCATGCTGGAAATTCCCGCAGAGAGTGCCGCGCGCTACCAACAGTTTTTGACCAAATACTCGGAGTCAGCCCAATGAAAAACCTAGCCGGCAAGGTTGTCGCGCTTACAGGTGCTGGCTCGGGAATAGGCCGGGCCCTCGCCCTGCAACTGGCGGAAAAGAGATGCCACTTGGCGCTGGCCGATATCGATGAAACCGGGCTTGAGGAAACGGTCCGCCTTATTCCCGCCAGCGACCTAAAAGTCACTCAGCAGGTGCTGGATGTCAGCGATAAAGCAGCGGTATTCAACTGGGCCGACACGGTGCAGCGCGATCACGGTCAAGTGAATATCGTCATCAACAATGCGGGCGTTGCATTGTCGGGCACCGTAGCGGGCTTAAGCCTGGAAGAATACGAGTGGATTATGGATATTAATTTCTGGGGAACGGTCTACGGCAGCAAGGCCTTCCTCCCCCTGCTGGAGCAGTCCGGAAGCGGGCATATCGTTAATATATCAAGCGTGTTTGGCTTAACCGCACAACCACTAATGAGCGGCTATAACGCCAGTAAGTACGCGGTGCGGGGCTTTACCGAGTCACTGCGGCAGGACCTGGAGCTGACGGATTCCAGCGTTAGCGCCACCTGCGTCCACCCCGGTGGGATTAAAACCAACATCGCAAAGCGCTCAAAGGTGAACGCCAGCGTGGCCGCGGCCACCGGCAACAGCGCCAATGACGCCGTAAATCAGTTTGAAAAGCTATTCTTCAATACGCCAGAGAGTGCCGCAAAGGTGATTATCAAAGGCGTGGAGAAAAATCGCCGCCGCGTACTGATCGGCCCGGACGCCCGGGTTTTTGACTTTTTAGCGCGCGCCTTCCCGGCGGGCTATCAACGCCTGTTCACCTTTGCGGTGAAATCACGCCGCCAAGCTCATTGATGACGGCGCGGAGGTTGGCAGTGCCCCTGCCAGCCTCCAAACAGCGCGCTGCCTCAGTTACCGAAGAGTTTATTAAAAGCCTTATCTAACGCCTTATCGACAACGTTATCAGTTTGTTTGTCGACTTCCTCTTCCGTTCTATCCTTTGCTCGTTCTTGCTGGCGTTCAGCCTTTTGTTGAAAGATGCTGCCAAAACTAAAGCCGGCACTGCCCTGCGCGTTCTGCTCATCACTTTCCACTTCAGCACCTGCTGAAATCGCTGCACCAAAGTTGCCTAAGTTAGGCATCTGCATCGGCTCAGCAGGCAACGCAAAACGCCGCTTATCGATTTTCTTGCCCGACAAAGCGACAACTTTCATGTCATTGCCGACACGAAGATACCCGTAGCCGCGCTTTCGCAACTGCTCGAACATCTCATCGGCTTGATCAGAATTTGATCCACTGGCTTTAATCATGCTGCGCATGAAGCCCATCATGGCATCGCGCATTTCCCTGGCGGCGGCATCCTTTGATAGCACCATTTCCACCTGATGCCGGCCCTCTTCATCAGTGTAATCGGCGATCCACACCTCACCTTTCACACCTGCCACCGTTTCTTTTCGGCCCGTATTTCGCAAGCTGTGAACGCCCGTCGCGCTCGGGCCTACATCGGGCATCATTCCCCCGAACATTTTCATCGCCGCGGAGGCGTCAATAACGGTCTCCTCACCCTCGGCACCACTGACAACATAGAGCGTGCCGTTTCTGTGTAACATGTAGCCGTCGCGGTCTGTCTGCATACGCAGGTACTCTTCACCGCGAAACTCCAGAGTGTTTCGCTCCCCATCTGATTCGATAGTTGCCGTACCGGCGGTCACATTCGCGCCCACCACAACGAATGACATAGCGAGACAATAGCGGAGGGTTTTATTGATTGGTGTGTTCATTGTTATCGTCCTTGAGAGTGCGTTCCATATCCTATGGCAGCGCAGGAAGACAGCGCTGGCTCACGATGTAGAATGTATCAGGAGAAGGAGCGATTCACTAGCGCCAACCTCCCCCTGCTGTGAACCTTAGTCAGACAGGTAGTATTCTACCGTCGACACAACCCGCAAACGCTTTATATGCGGATTGTTGCGATCGCGGTCGCTGATCGAGAACTGGCCTTGGCTCGCGCGTTTGATTTTGCCCAGAACGCTCTGTGAGTCTGCAGCAAACTTTAGTGCAACCTCTCTGGCTTTCGTCGTGGCTTCCTCGATCATCACCGGTTTGACTTCATTCAAGCGCGTAAACAGATACTCGGTCTGCGACTGGTAATCACCGCCCGTTAACACAATCCCCTGCTTACCTAGCTGCGAAACCTGGCCCATCAGCTGGCGAACGGCGTCCACCTTCGTGGAATATACCGTTACCGACTGGCTCGCGGTGTAGCGAAACTCCGCGCGTCCGCCGCCACCGTATTGTTGTGCCGATTTATCGATAATGACGGGTGCCGCTCGCGTGATCTCCTGCGCGGTAATGCCATTTTCAAGCAGAAAGCTGCTAACCGCTGCCGCATTCGCTTCAAGCTGATCATAGAGCGCGCCGAGCTGATTGCTGGCCAAGGTATATTGAATGGGCCAGATGACAATATCAGCTTTATACTCACGTTCAGACAAGCCTTTCACACGCACGCTGCGCTCATACTGTTTAAAGTCATGAACGGCACCGGCAAGCAACACCCCCAGCGAGGCCAGACCGACTATCAGGCTGACGCCCAGTATGGCGGCACTGCTTCGGGAAAAGAGATTCATCGTATTGTCCTCGTTAGGGGCGGCATAGTGATAGCTAACAGACCCTCATCGCGGGAATAAATTCCAGTCGTACTAGCGATGAAGCTCGCCTGCCCGCTCGGGCTGATAAATCACTTCTTCTATTCGCACCTGCAATACACCACCAGAGGGCTTTGGCCACTCGATAGTATCGCCCTGAGAAAGCCCCAGCAGAGCGCTTCCTACCGGCGCCAAAATCGAGATTTTATCACCCTGACGATCAGCATCCCTTGGGTATACTAAGGTCATACAGAACTCGCGGTCAGTCGAAACTTCTTTAAAGCGCACCGTCGAGTTCATACTCACTACGGAGGGCGGCATGTCGCTTGGCGAGACAATTTCTGCGCGCCCCAGCTCGACCTCCAACTCCTCGCAGCCCGGCGCATTGGCCGCCGCCGGCGAGTCCAGCAAAGCCTCAAGACGCTCCGCGTCCAAGGATGAAATAGTAATATTTGGCCTGATATCCATGATGTCTCTCTTTGTTACGTCCAGCCTTTCCACCTATGCGACATAGCGAACACCCTCGCGCGGTGAGCGTGTCTGTGGAGGAAATTGAAATGAGGTTAAAACAGCCAGCCGAGGGGATCCGGGTATGGCTCGCGTGCGTCCAGAGCTTTGAGCCCTTTGATACAGCGCACTACCAGCCATATTAGACAAAAAAATAAAATAAGCCAGCCCACCAGTACCAAGGACAATACGGTGCCCAGCGTGACGTAAAGCGCGCCAATCCAAAATGTGCGTATTTGAAATTGATAGTGACTTCGCAACCAGGGGGCGCAGTCATCTCGATTGATGTAGGCAATTACAACCGCAACGATGGCGGTGATACCAAATACCAGACTGACCAGATACAGCACATAGACGACCTTGGCCATATTTTCCGCCGACGATGAAGGCATCGCAGCTTGCGTCATATCATCCACTCCTTGTTGATAGATGCGCTTAACACAATCGCTATCTGCTGACCTTAGATCACGATCAAGGGCGTATCAACGCCCCAGTGTCAAAACCCGCTTGCTCAGCCTTGAGCAAAAAGGACTGCCAAACGTCTTCGCTAACCTCCGGCTCCCTCGCCAGCAACCACAAATAGTCGTGGTCTGGCCCAGAAACAAAGGCGTGCTGGTAGTTTTCGTCCAAGCCAAACACGACATAAGACGCATAAAAAGGACCAAAAAATGACACTTTCAAATGCGCAACCGACGTATCTCCAACGAAATAGGCGCGACCCTCTGCTTCTTTCCACTCGCCAGCCTCCGCGTCAAAGCCTCGGTTAATCACGCGTACCCCGCCGTCGTCTCGGCGTTCGTACTGCGCGGTAACGCTGCTTAAACCGCGCTCAAAGCGATGATCCAGCCGAGCAATTTCATGCCACTGCCCGAGATAGCGATCGAGTACAAAGTTATTCACCGGCGGCGCCCCGGCAGGATATGAGGTACAGCCGCACAGAAAACAGATCAGTAGACACAATGACACGCTACGCATGGCTGGCACTCCTCAATTATCCAGTGATCACCCAAACAAAAACGGGAGCCAAAGCTCCCGTCACAACGCCTAATCTGGGAACAGCTTACCAGTAAAAGCTAAAGAATAAATACAGCGCCAAGAATACCGACAGCCAACTTACCATGGTGCCCGTAGACAAGTTGCGCGACATCACTCCGCCCGGTCCGTGGCTCTGGGCCACTTTTTCTATAACGGCATGAACGGCCTTCATAGCCACAGCACGCACTGCCGAGTCGAGTCGCCACATCCACGCTAACAGTTTCTTCACGACGGCCGGCAACAGACGTCTGTATACCCAGTCGAAATCCAGGTTCGTTGAGCGAATCTCTTCCGGGTACCAGCCTTTGCGAATTAACACGCAAAACGCCAGCGCGGCAAACATCAGTAGCTGCAACTGCGTGATGATGTGGTAGCTGGTATAGGGCTTGTAATCCACCGGGAAAGGCAGAATTGCGTATAAGGGTTCGGGCCAAACACCAATAGCAATACACAGGAAGGCCGTTACCCCCATTGCCAGCAGCATGTTCCAGGGTGCTTCTTTCACGCGGTGCCCGGCGTCGTGATAAAAGAAGGAGAAGAACGGAACCTTTATGCCCGAGTGATCCAATACCCCGGCCGAGGCAAACAGCAGCACCGTCCAGACCAACCACTGGTGCTCGGCAGCTGCCGCGGTAAGAATCATTGACTTGGTAACAAAGCCAGAGAACAGCGGGAACGCTGAAATTGACATACCACCAATAATACAAAACAGCGTGGTCCACGGCATGGATTTATACAAACCGCCCAGCTCACTGGCCTTAACCGTACCAACTCTCAGCAGCACAGCCCCCATCGACATAAACAACAATGCCTTGTAAAGGATGTGCGCAAAGGCGTGGGCCGCGGCGCCATTCAACGCCAGCTCGGTGCCCAAACCGACGCCAACAACCATAAAGCCAAGCTGGTTATTCAGGCTGTAGGAGAGTACCCGCCGCAGATCGTTTTCAATTACCGCGAAGAAGATCGGGAACGCCGTCATCACCGCGCCAATGGTGATTAATATATCCTCGCCGGCAAAACCCCGCGCCAGAGCGTAAACCGCCAACTTGGTGGTGAACGCCGACAGTACCACTGTCCCCGTTGCGGTAGCCTCTGGATAGGCGTCTTGCAACCAATTGTGCAAAAGTGGAAACGCACATTTGATGCCGAAGGCCAGGAAAATAATCCAGCCACCGGGGCTGTCTAAGCCGAGGTGATCAAAGGCCAACGAGCCTGTCGCTTGATAGTGAACAATCGCGCCGGCCATTAATAACAAACCGGAAATCACCTGAATAACCAGGTAGCGCAGGCCCACGGTATACGCGCGTGCCGTGCGGTTTGCCCAGATCAACAGCACAGAGGAAATGGCTGTTAACTCCCAGTACAAGAACAAGGTCAGTAAGTCGCCCGCCAACACGGCGCCAATCGCGGCGCCGGCATATACCAGCGCTGCAGATTGCTGCATGCGATCTTTCACATGCCAGGCATACAGCCCCGCCAGTATCGCAGCAATATGAAAGATCACCGCCCATACGAAACTGAGGCCGTCCACGCGCAGCGTTGTCAGTGTTAGGCCGTATAAGGAAACAATCCCCTGCTCACCATTGGGCAACTGGCAAAGCATTAGCAAACCCAATGCCGGGGTTACCACCGCCAGGGGGCCCAGCAATTTTTTGGGAAGGCGAATCGCCAGCAGCCCTGCCAACATCATCAACAGGGCGGGATTCATCAGCCAATCATTCGCCATAATAATCCTCGCTACGTTTCAACACACGACGCAGCGCCTTTGCAGAGAAAACGAT
This sequence comes from uncultured Spongiibacter sp., assembly GCF_964011655.1. Taxonomy (NCBI): domain Bacteria; kingdom Pseudomonadati; phylum Pseudomonadota; class Gammaproteobacteria; order Cellvibrionales; family Spongiibacteraceae; genus Spongiibacter; species uncultured Spongiibacter sp. The sequence goes on from NZ_CAXGPO010000014.1 coordinate 23,055, forward strand.
CGTGCAATACGCCAAAAATCCGAAGCCCGCGTAAAAGCCGAAAGATCCATCAAAGCCAAAATAAGGGTGCTTTTCGTAAAAAAATTCAGCGACGAGTAAAACGCCACAAATCAGATAGACCAGGTAGACCAACTTGTCGACATTGGCCGGCTGCTCCAGCCATGCTTTTTTATCCGATGTCTTCATGTCAGGCTAATTCCTTGCAGAAACTGCATAATGGGCCCTGCGGTAAAAAACAGCACAATACAACTGAGCGCCGTTACGCACAGCGCCAATAGTGATGGCCACGGCGCTTCCCCACCATGGTGATCGCTTTCACTAGCAGGAGCCGCGCGCAGAAAGGCCCGCGCCGGTAATTCCAAAAGGTAAACAATATTCAACAGCGAACTCAGCGCTAACACTGCCAATACAAATAACTGATCGCTATCAACAGCCCCCAACATCAGCGTCCATTTGCTCCAAGTGCCACCCGTGGGTGGCAAGCCAATAATCGACAAGGCCGCGATGGTGAACGCCGCAAAGGTGTAAGGCATTTTTCGACCTAAGCCGTCCAGCTCACTCACCAACGTTTTATGCGCGGCAACATAAATTGCCCCTGCACAGAAAAACAGGGTGATTTTGCCCGCCGCATGCATGGCAATGTGCAAAGCACTTCCCAACACGCCATTGGCGCTAGCAAGGAAGGCGCCCAGGGTAATATAACCAAGCTGACTGATGGTGGAATATGCCAATCGCGCCTTGATATTGTCCTGGCGCATGGCCACTAGCGACGCCAGCAGAATAGAGGCACATGCCAGATAGATCAGCCACTGCGTGACCGGTAGCGACTGCACCGCATCAATACCAAAGATAAATACCACGACCTTCAGCACGGTGAAGACCCCCGCCTTCACCACCGCCACAGCGTGAAGCAACGCTGAAACTGGCGTCGGCGCCACCATTGCACTCGGCAACCACCGGTGAAACGGCATCAATGCGGCCTTGCCGACACCAAAGCCAAATAACACTAACAACACCGACAGCAAAACAACGGATGTCCCTTCCTCGAAAACGCCTCCCGCTGTGAAGCTCAGTGTGCCGCTTTGCATCCACGTAATGATCATCGCCGGCAGGAAAAACGCGATGGACGTACTCAACAAGATGCCCAGATAGACACGGCCGCCGTGCTTCGCTTTATCCGTGCCTGCATGGGTAACAAGTGGGTAGGTGCAAAGCGACAGTACTTCGTAAAATACAAATAACGTAAACAGGTTTTCGGCAAGGGCGACACCCATCACCGCGGCGATCGCCACAGCAAAACAGGCATAGAATCGTGTTTGATTCTGTTCGTTATGACCGCGCATATAACCGATGGCGTACACCACTGTCACAAACCACAGCGAACTCGCGATTAGCGCAAACATCATCCCGAGGGGCTCAACATGGAAGGCGATCGTCAAGCCTGGCAAGAGCTCCCACCATTGCACGGCCAGCACGGTGCCCGCCTGCAACTGCTGAAAGAGGTTCACTGACAGCCAGGTCAACGCCGCGGCAGCAATGAGTGATACCGCTTCACGCAGGTTTTGCTTATTGCCAAACAATAAAATACCCGGCACGGCCAATACAGGCGTAAGAATCGTTAGACTGATCAACAGCTCTGTGGTCATTGTCATTTGCCCCACCCCAACAGTGCTTGGGCCGCATCAGCCGTCACAGATACGGGTAGCGCCGTATCGATACCGAAATAAATATTGGCGACCACCAGCAACCAGAGCGGCAGCAATACACTGACGGGAGCTTCTGAAACCTGACTCGATGCCGGCGGGTCGCGGAAGTACATCACCTCCACAACGCGCCAAATGTACATAACGGCAAGTAAAGAGCCGACCAGTATCAGTGCCGCAACCGGCCACATGCCCATTTCCAGTGTCGCGATAACCAAATACCACTTGCTAATAAACCCGACGGTCAGCGGCACGCCGATGAGGCTCAAACCACCGAGGACAAATGCCATTGCAGTCAGCGGCATACGCTGAGACAAGCCAGCCAAGTCATCCAGACGTGTGCTGCCCATACGCAGCGCCACGGCTGCCAGGCTCATAAACAACGCGCCTTTCATCAGTGCGTGGTTAAATAAATGCAACAGGGTTGCCTGCAAGCCCGCCGCACTGCCGAGCCCCAAACCGATAATCATGTAACCGATCTGAGCGACACTTGAATAGGCGATCGCGCGCTTAATGTCGATCTGCAGGATTGCCACCAGCGACGCGCTGAACACCGCAATCAAGCCCAGGGCAATAAATAGCTGATGAAGGGGTATATCCATGGCGCCGAAGTCAGCACCAAATACCGTAAAGCTAAAGCGAATTAGCAAGTACACCGCAACTTTCGTCGCTGTCGCCGCGAGAAATGCGGTAACGGCCGACGGGGCATAGGCATACGCATTGGGCAACCACAGGTGCAGCGGAAACAGCGCCAACTTCAAACACACGCCAACAATCACAAAGGCATAGGCAGCGAAAACCGTGCGAGTGTCTGCAACAACAGGCAGGCGCTGGGCGAGGTCCTGCATATTGAGGGTGCCGGTCATCATGTACATGAGGCCAATACCAATCAGGATAAAGGTGGCGCCGATGGTGCCAACAATCAGGTATTGGTAACTGGCCCACAGCGCTTTGCGGTCACGGCCTAAGGAGATTAGCGTGTAGGTCGACAGCGACGACACTTCCAGGAAGACGAAAACATTGAATGCATCGCCTGTTGCGAGAATGCCGAGTAAGCCGGCGAGGCATAACAACCACGACACGTAGAAAAGTGTCTGTTTATTCGGCTCGACCTCTGCCGCCACGCTCTGACGGGTTCCCGCCAACACTACCGTGCTTAACGACGAGACGATCAGCAGTAAAAAGGCATTGAGCAGGTCTATGCGGTATTCGATCCCCCAGGGCGCTTCCCAGCCGCCGAGAAAATAGCTAATAGGCCCCTCTAACCAAACCTGTTGCAGCAACAGCATGCTAATGAGCATGGCGGCAGCACTGGTAGCAAAGCTAAACCCCCACGCCAGCGCCGGGCGACCAAGAATTAAGCACGACGGCGCCGCAAGAAGCGGTAAAATAACCTGCAGTATGGGAAGGTGACTCAACACTGATTCTGTTCCTGAATATCTTTTTCTTCCGCACTGCCGTATGCCTCGCGCAGGCGAATAATCAGCGCCAGCCCTAGTGCAGTGGTCGCAATGCCCACAACAATCGCAGTCAGAATTAATACGTGGGGCAGCGGGTTGGAGTAGACCGAAATCGCGTCATCCAAAATGGGAGCACTGCCGCCCGATACCTTGCCCGCGCTGATATACAAAATGAACACCGAGGTCTGGAAGATGTTCAAACCCACCAGCTTTTTGACCAGATTGCCCTGGGCGATCACGATATAAAAACCAATCATCATCAACACCATCACAACCCAGTAGTTGTAATGGGTAAGCAGCATGTCAGTCATCTTGATGCCCCCTGTCGACCAAGCGCCCGGCAAAGGAGAAGTAAATCAGCACCATTACCGCCGCAACGGTAATGCCAACGCCCAGTTCGATAACGATGATGCCGTAGTGTTGGCCGTGGAGTGGATCCTTGGCCAGCACATCGTAGTCAAGAAAGTTGCCACCGTTAACCATGGAGACAACACCGACGGCGCCATACAACAGCACACCGACCGCCGCCATCACCCTTACCCAGGCTTGATCAATCACCTGGCGAGCGGAATCCAGCCCGAACAACATGGTGTAAACAATTATCGCCGCGGCAAAGATCACCCCTGCCTGAAAGCCGCCACCGGGACCATAGTCGCCGTGGAACTGGACATACAGAGCGAAAAGCAGAATAGGCGCGATCAGCACCTTGCTGACGATACGCAGAATTTTATGTTGACTGGCCTTCAGTAAGTGACTGGAAAGCGGTTTGGTCGCCCTGTCGCCAACCATCAGCAATGACAGCACACCGACGCCGGCGGTAAAAATCACCGTGACCTCACCAAACGTATCGAAGCCGCGATAGGTCGCCAGCACCGACGTCACAATGTTGGGAATACCGACTTCTTGTCCCGATTGCTCGATGTAGCGCGGCGCAACATGCTGCTGTGCCGGCGCATCCGGCGCACCAAACGCGGGCATATCCATGGTAGCCACTAACAACAATGCACCAGTGATGCTCACCAACACCAGGGCAGACAGCGACCAGCGATGGGGAAGCTTTTCGTAACGTCCGACAATCGCCATGGTTGTAAACATAAGCAGCGGCGAAATTCCGGCACCCACGGCCGCCTCAGTAAACGCCACATCCACGGCATCCATTGTCACAAAGAAATTGGCGGACAGCAGTCCGTAGATCGACGACAACATCACCACAGACAGCAGGTCGCGATTCACCGCTATACCAATCGCGGTGGCAATCAGCATACTCAGCAAACTGATATCGATAAAAAGTTCTATGGCGAAATCCTCCGGGCCTCTATCACATTCACCGCTGCAGCGACTTTCCGGTTAACGGCTTTACGCCTGCCTTCCACGCCGCCTTGCCCAAAGCATGACTGGATGTTGGGCCGGTAATCAGCAAAAACGCCAGTATCATCATCAATTTGAGAAGTACCAGGCTAAAGCCAGCGAGCAACATCAGCGCCAGCAGTATCAGGCATGCACCGAGGGTGTCAGTAATCCCAGCTGCATGCATACGGCTGTACACATCGGGAAAACGTAACACGCCAATACCGCCAGATAATAATAAGAAGCTGCCAGCGGCGAGCAGGACGGCGCTCAATAACTCATAGGTTTCCATCACGCGTCCTCCTCTTGGCTACTGCGATTTTCATCTTCCAGGTACTCAATAAGCCTGAGCATACCGATCACGCCAATAAAGTTAATCAGCGCGTATACCATCGCAATATCTAAAAATTCTGGCCGACCAAATAGAAAGCCAATCACCGCTATCAATAGGACGGTTTTGGTTCCGAACATATTCGCTGCAAGAATGCGATCAAATACGGTGGGGCCTACAAACGCTCGGGACAGCGCCAAGGCCATAACCAGTAGCAACGTCACTGTGGTAACTGTCAGCATCACTCTTCCAACCCGCAAACTCGTCGGCTCATCTCACCGCTTTTCAGCTCAGCCATGCCGTCACTACTGAGGGAGTGCACCAAAATATAATCGTCTTCAACCACCACAGAGAGCGTACCCGGCGTCAAATTAATGGAGTTCGCGTAAATCACCCGGCCGATATCCGTCTTCTGAGGGGCCGGTACTCGCTCGAATTGCGGGCTGATTGACGACGGTCCCCGCCAGGCACGTATCACCACGTCGATATTGCTGGCGACGATTTTTTTGAACAACCAGAAGTAGTAAGCAGGAAGTTTTGTGGTGAGATGCAGCGGCTGTGACTCGTGATCGACAACATCCATACGATGAGTGATCCACAGCACGAGGGCGATGGACACAACCCCAAAGCTCAGTAACAGCGCATCATAATGGCCGGAATTCCCCAGCCAAATAGCGGCCAACACCAGAGTTACACTGGCAGTATGTCGCATAAGTCTCCTAACAGCACAGCGAGTCGTTGCCTTGCGAAAACCTGAGGTGCATCGCCCCACGAACTCCGACAACGGATTGTTATTTTATTGACCTAGATCATACCAAAAGCGCGAAAAATCGTTGTTTTTGGTCGCCAGGGCCCTTGGATTGTAAAAAAGGTTCTCTCACAGAGTCCAGAAAAATCGGTTCTAATTGCCCACCGCCCACTCAAGCCTCGGTCGCCGTCAGGTTTTTCGACGCCGTTTTCACTTCCTCGCGCCGCTGCTGTGCCCTCACTGAAGGCTGCCCCTGCAGCGCATAGTGGTTTAATCCCGGCATATGAACCTGGCGAATGTAGTGCTGCCAATCAATCACTCCGGCATCCACGGGAAACAACTCCTGATCGACAGCGCCCATCGACTTCGATAAAGAGAGCAACTTGTCGCCGTGAAAGCAGTAATTGGGCTGAGCATAGAAAGAGAATATTTTGGAGAGCTCGACGGCAGTGTCGATATTTCGCCGCGCCCTGAGCTTGCCGCGCCGCCCGAGGCGACGCAGTATCGCGCCAACGATCGTCAGCGCCACCTGAACGCACATTGCGACGCTACTGAACACGCGCTTATCGACTGCCGTAAATCGCCGGCGGGGCGGCGCGTTAAACAGCTTGTCGTAGTCACCGTGATGACTGCTGGCCTCTGCCACCAAGTGGTCAATAAAGTCTCCCAGCATTAGTGGGTTACGGCCACCGCTACAACATTGATAGATGCGATGCTGGCCCGGTTCGAGCAGCTGCTCGGCTGTCGAGAGCAATACCGCATTGGCCACGAGATCGGCCGGGATAATATCGATCACACCGGCCCGCTTACCGGGAAAGAACGCAACCTTGCCGCGCGCATATGCCATCAACACCGCGTCGGCGACCTTGACCCCCTCAATCCACCCTGGGCTTGGCTCGCGCAGTGTGCTCTCGATGATCGACGGACGAACAACCGTCAGCGAATAGCCTCGCATCACCTTGTACAAATATTGTTCACCCAGCCACTTGGTGAAGGTGTAGGTATCGTTCCAGCCCGCAGCTTGCGCTTCCTTCGCGCCATGCTCTATGAGCTTGGCCTTTAGCGCCCGCCCCTCGTATTGCCGGCGCAACGCCTCAACAAGGCGTTGCAAGCGCTCGATCAAGGCCGAGGTTTCGTAGAATCTACCCGGCCCCTCAGGTAACGCCAGCCCAACAGGCCCCTCGGAGGTCTCGTGGATATCACCCGCTCGGTAGCCGTTTACATAACAAGTGGACACGTGAATAAGAGGTATATTCCCCCCCAACTCACAGAGTTTGGCGACGTTTTCCAGGGAGAACGTATTGATTTCCAGCGCTCGATCCAACTCTTCACGAAAATTTACACTCGCTGCGGAATTGATCACCACATCGAGCTTGTCGGCCAGCGCCGCAAAGTCTGCACGCGTCAGACCAAACCGCGGTGCAGTAATTTCCCCCGTCACACAGTGAACGCGACTTGCAATCAGCGCCTCAAAGCCTTCTTGCCCCAGTTCATGTCGCAAGGTGCCAAAAATGGAGGAGCGGATCACTTCTTCCCGAAAGCGATCAGTGGCATCACGAAAATGGCGATTGCCCCGCATCAGCAAGTAAATACCGCCCACACCCGGCGTCGTGCGCAGAATCTTCTCCAACAACACCTTGCCCAGGAACCCCGTCGTACCGGTAATCAGCACCTGCTTACCCGTCAGGGCCGCTATCGTCGACGACTTATCTCGATTCAGATCCCGCATCCTCATTGCCCCCTATCGCGAATTTCACCGCCACATTGATCGGCCTATAACGCTAGCAAGCGCAGTTGACGACCACATGACACCTCGCCGGCATTCCCTCAGCCGCTTTGCAGGTAATTCACCTGCAGGAAACACGCCAGTTATCGTATCTCTCAACGAACCCTGTAGAAGAGGCATCGGTTTTTTCGATCGGATTCAACAACAAACACGACCCATACTGAATCGCTCCGGCCTTACACTGATCCTGAACACTGAGATACGGAGAGAACGATGGGTTTACTCATAGACGGGAAGTGGCACGACCGCTGGTACGATACGGATAACAATCAAGGGGAATTCAAGCGCGAACAATCACAGTTTCGCGGCCAAATTGGTAGCGATGAATTCCCGGCAGAAGCCGACCGCTATCACCTGTATGTATCGCTAGCCTGCCCGTGGGCACACCGAGCGCTGATTTTTCGCCGCTTAAAAAAGCTTGAATCGCTGATCTCTGTTTCCGTGGTAAGCCCAATCATGCTTGAACACGGCTGGACCTTTGATGTTGACCAGGGCAGCAGCGGCGATCCGCTGCACAACGCAAAGTACTTGCACGAACTGTATACCCGAAACCAACACGACTACAGCGGACGCGTTACCGTGCCGGTGTTATGGGATAAAAAACAACAGCGCATCGTAAATAACGAGTCCGCCGATATTATTCGGCAATTCAATGGCGCCTTTGCAGACCTCGCTGAAAAAACGCCGGACTACTACCCTGAATCGCTGCAAGCCGATATAGATGCCATCAACGACGAGATCTACAACAAGGTAAATAATGGCGTGTATCGCTGTGGCTTTGCGACCACGCAACAGGCCTATGAAGACGCCTACGACGCGCTTTTTTCAGCCCTGGACACGATTGAAAACCAGCTCGGCACGCAGCGTTTTCTGTGCGGCGATACCATCAGCGAAGCAGACTGGCGGCTTTTCACCACCCTTATTCGCTTTGATGCCGTTTATCATGGGCATTTCAAGTGCAACCGTCAGCGCCTTGAGGACTACCCTCACCTGTCAAACTACCTTCGCCACCTATACCAATGGCCTGGCGTGGCCGATACAGTGGATTTTTCTCATATCAAACGGCACTATTACGTCAGCCACCCGATGATCAATCCCACGCAGGTCGTACCTGTCGGCCCAGACATCGACTACAGTCGCCCACACAATCGCAACGAATAGCGCTTTACCGAAAATGCTGGAAATTTCTAACGCCGTCCGCTTACCTGATAACGAAATTGAACTGAGTGCGATTCGCGCTCAGGGTGCGGGCGGCCAAAATGTCAACAAGGTGTCTTCGGCCATACACCTCCGCTTTGATATTCGCGCGTCGTCACTGCCTGAGTTTTATAAAACAGAACTTCTGGCCCTGAAAGATCAGCGCATCAGCAAAGACGGTATTGTGGTGATTAAAGCTCAGCAATTTCGCACTCAGGAGCAAAATCGAGAAGATGCCCTGCAACGCCTTCAGGCACTGATCCGCAGCGTCGCCGTCACCCGCAAAGCACGTCGCCCCACCAAGCCCAGCAAAAGCGCCAAAGCAAAAAGGATGGACAGCAAAACCAAACGGGGAAACATCAAAGCCCTTCGCAAGAAAGTGTTTGATTAGTCCCTCTCCCACGCGCCCCTCGGATATACCGTATACCGCCCTCGACCGAAGCACCTGACACTATCATTAATAGCGTCAGTACGGCCCAAGGCGATAGCGAAATCCAAGGAGAGCACGATGCGTTTGGCAGAAGATATTAAAAATTACATGGAAACGCTGGTGGAAGAAGAGATTGCCCTGCGTGGACTGGCCGAAAAACATGACAACGACTATCTGCAAGACCTTTTTTGTCTGACGCTAAACGCACTGCCGCCAAAGTATGTTCGTTATGCTATCGATATACTTATGTACATGAGCAACGAAGAGCGTGCAGCCCTGCAAAAACAGGTTACCCGAGCATTGAATGATGCAACGATTGTGATGGGAAGCAACCGTCGAAAAGAGTCCCGGTCGGAATAATATCAGGCAACACTAATGCCCCTTCACCACCGCCAGCTCCTTGCTGGCTTTAGAGGCGTGGTAAAGCTCAGAGAGCCTAGGCGCAATTTTCTTCAGCGGTAGCAATTCCTGTACAGCACCCAATTGATATGCCGCGCCCGGCATCCCCCATACCACCGAACTGGCTTCGTCCTGAGCAAGCGTCAGGGCGCCCGCCTCACGCATCGCCAGCATGCCAGCGGCGCCATCTTTTCCCATGCCGGTGAGCAATACACACATTGCATTTTTGCCCATCTCACGGGCCACTGACTCAAACAACACATCGGCAGAGGGCCGATGACGATTGACCGGCTCAGTCTCATCAACCACGCAATAATAGCGCGCACCGTCGCGTCGCAACCGTAAGTGCTTGCCCCCTGGCGCAATATATACGTGACCATGCAGCACCCGCATACCGTCTTCCGCTTCACATACCGTCATCTCGCTGCAGCCATCCATACGTTTGGCGAAAGCCGAGCTAAACATACCGGGTATATGCTGAACGATGACCGTGCCAGGTGTGTCGGCAGGTAGCCCTTGCAGGACCTCGCGAATCGCCTCGGTTCCCCCCGTGGAAGCGCCAATCGCCAAAATCTTATCGGTAGTACCAAAGTTCAAGGCCGTTTTCTTCGCCTTTTTACTCGCTACCTTTTTGTGCTCCACCTCGCTCGCTAAGCGGCTCACATTGGCGACACTCGCCGCCTTAACCTTCTCAATTAAGTCGTCGGCATAGGCCTTGATCCCCTCTGCAACATCGACCTCGGGCTTCGCGACAAAATCCACCGCGCCAAGCTCCAAGGCCTCAAGAGTAACTGCCGCACCTGCCTGAGTTAAGGATGAAACCATCACCACAGGCATCGGCCGCAGGCGCATAATATTGCGCAAAAACTGTAAGCCATCCATGCGCGGCATTTCTACATCGAGGGTGATCACATCTGGGGATAGCCGCTTAATTTTTTCTCTGGCGATAAACGGGTCTGAGGCCACGCCGACCACCTCAATACCCGGGTCTGCAGACAGAATTTCCGTCAGTAAATGCCGAATCAACGCTGAATCATCAACCACCAATACCTTAATACGCTGCTCCGGCATAAACACCTCTAACCAATGAACGCCTTATCCCCTTCCCTGAGTGACTCTCAATACACTCAGAATTCCTCCCACTCGTCGCCGCCGGATACGCGCTTACCACTTACGCCGTGATAGTTTGCATTGCTTCCCGCTGCTTCGGGCTTCGCTCTGGAGGGGCTACGCAGCGGTGCCACCGTCTTGCTTGCAGGCGCTACGCCATGGCCCATGGGCGCCTCGGCCTGGTCACCAATTTTGAAGTAGTTCATCCGATCACTGAGGCCAGAAGAGAGGGTATCCATTGACTGACTCGCCGCCGCAGCCTGCTCTACCAGTGCCGCATTCTCCTGGGTCACTTTATCCATCTCTGATACCGCTTTATTCACTTGCTCAATGCCAGCTGCCTGCTCCTGACTGGCCAGCGCGATTTCAGAAATAATGTCCGATACTTTTTTCACGCTTTGAACAATTTCTTCAAGCGTTGAGCCAGACTCGTCGATCAATCTTGAGCCTTCCTCGACCTTCTCGACGCTGTCTTTAATCAGGGTTTTAATCTCTTTGGCGGCCTCCGCACTGCGTTGCGCCAAATTACGTACCTCTGATGCCACCACAGCGAAACCACGCCCCTGCTCTCCGGCACGTGCGGCCTCAACGGCGGCATTAAGCGCAAGCAAGTTAGTCTGAAAGGCTATCTCATCGATCACCCCGATAATGTCGGAAATACGTTTCGAAGAAGAATTAATCTCGCGCATTGCATCGACCGCGCGGCCAACCACATCGCCGCCTTTCTCGGCTTGGCCCCGTGCGCCGGAAGCCAGGTTATTTGCCTGTGAGGCATTCTCAGCGTTCTGCTTAACCGTCGCAGTAAATTGCTCAACGCTGGATGCCGTTTCTTCCAGCGACGCGGCCTGAGCCTCCGTGCGGTTCGATAAGTCGAGGTTCCCTTGCGCGATCTCAGACGCGGAGCTGCGAATACCCATCGCGGCCTCTCGAATCTGCACCACCATGTCCTTCAGGTTACCCACAGAGGTGTTGACCGCATCCTGCATCGACGCGAACTGGCCTTGATACTGGCCGGCCATCACTTCCATCAAATCACCTTCGGCAAGCGCCTCCATAACCCGAGAGCTTTCTCTAAGCGGCTCAGCAATGGTGTCCATAAGGCTGTTCAAACCCGCACCGAGACGCTGCAGGAATCCGGTCGTCCCCTCCAGATCGATCCGTGCTTCAAGCTGGCCAGCAATGGCGCTATCTACCAGCTCTTTAATTTGCTGTTCGGCATTATTCTGATCATCGACAATGGCATCCATTAGCCCGTTAACAGACTTCCCGAGCCGCTGCATAAAGCCAGAATAATTCTCCGCGTCCAAGCGTTGATCAAGTTGCCCCTCCGCCGCCGCGGAAATCAGGCTGGCAATCTGCCGCTCGGCGTCCTTCTGCTCCGTAATATCCTTCCACTCGACCATATTCCCCATATAGTCGCCGTTTGCATCCAAAATTGCCGTGGCGTTCACTTCAAACTCCAGGTCAGCAATTTTAATTTCTGCCTTCGCCGGCAGCGCGGCCACATTGGCAAGCAAGCCGCGCTGATGCGCGGGTTTTTTGTGAAATTGGTCAATGGACTGGCCGACAAGATTATCTGCAGAGAAGCCCGGGAAATGCTCGCGCAATATTGCTTCGCGGTTTTTCAGCATTTCAACAACCGCCGGATTCGCATAGGTAATATTCAGATCAGCGTCGCACATCATAAAGTTAGCATCAGCGCCGTTCACCGCAGACTGTAACGCCGCCACCTGCGTTTCGCGTGCGCGCTGCTCGGTAACATCGAGCCACTCCAAGGTGTTGCCAATGTAGTTACCCTTGGCGTCAATTTGGGCCGTCACATTAATATTGAAAGTCAGGTGCCCTACGTGAATATCGGCCGAATGCGGCAGGTTGGCTGGGTCGGCGAGCATTTTACGCTGATGAGCGGGATTCTTGTGGAAGATATCAATGCAAGTGCCAACGATATTGTCGACATCAAAGCCTGGGTATATCGCCGCCAAAGCCTCTCGGTGACTACCCAATAGGGTCTGCGTAGATTCGTTGACATAGGTGACGTTAAAATCACGGTCAATCATCATAATCGCTGTCATCGCCGAGCCAACAGCTGTCTGCAGACGTGCAACCTCCGTCTCCTTAGCTCGAACGTCTGTCACGTCGAGCCACTCTAAGGTATTACCAATGTAATTACCTTTGCCATCTATCTGCGCCGTTACGTTGATATTGAAGGTGAGGTCGCCCACATGGATATCGGCCGAGTGCGGCAGGTTGGCGGGGTCTGCCAGTAAGCGCCGCTGGTGTTGGGGGTCCTTGTGAAAAATATCGATGCAAGTGCCGACGATATTTTGCACGTCAAAGCCCGGATATACCGATGCCAACGCAGCGCCGTGCTTCTGCAGTAATGCTTCAGTTGCCGTATTCACATAGGTTACCGTCAAATCACGATCGACCATCATGATAGCGGTCATGGCACTATCTACCGCTGTTTGTAGCCGCGCAACCTTATCCTCATGAGCGCGTTGAGCAGTGACATCTAACCACTCAAGCGTATTACCAATATAATTACCGCTATCGTCAATTTGAGCAGTCACGTTGATATTGAAAATAAGTTCGCCAACATGAATATCGGCCGAATGTGGCAGGTTGGCTGGGTTAGCGAGCAAGGTGCGCTGATGGGCGGGATCCTTGTGGAAAATATCGATGCAGGTACCCACAATATTATTGGCATCAAAGCCTGGGTAGGTGGCCGCCAACGCATCTGCGTGCTTAGCAAGTAACTTTTGTGTGGATTCATTCACATAGGTGACCACGAGGTCGCGGTCGACCATCATGATGGCGGTCATGGCCCCACCGACGGCCGTTCGCCAACGCGCCAGCTCTTGAACTTGTTGTTGGTCGGCTTTGCTGCGACGGGGGGTTTTCGCAGTACCGGTAGTACGGCGGGCTGTTGCGGATTTTGTATTCTGCGCTGCCATGTGACTTCTCCTGAACCTATCTATGCTGCCCTATCTCAACCCTTTGGTCATGAGAGACGGCTAATTATCTAGTCGTTGGTATATTGTTCTTCCGATCAGTGCGTACTTGTCGGTCACTGCCGCAAGATTTTCAGAGTGGCCAATGATCAACACGTCACCAGGTTGTTGTAGTTTTGCAATTTTGCTGAATATTTTTCTTTGCGTGTCTTTATCAAAATAGATAATGACATTACGAAAAAAAATCAGATCGAAACCCTTCTTAAACGGGAACTCATCTAAAAGATTCAGTTGGCGAAACACCATATTGGTGCGCACCTCATCGCGAATCTTCACTAATCCGTTACGCGCGCCTTTCCCGCGTAGAAAAAAACGTGACCGCAGACGCTCATCAACACCTTCTACACGCGCTGCGTCATAGACGCCCTGTTCTGCTTTGCGCAATACCGACGTATCGATATCGGTGCACAGAATCTTTATATCCCAGGCATCCGGGTTAGCAATGCTGTCCAACACCGTCATCGCGATACTGTATGGCTCTTCACCGCTACTGCATCCCGCGGACCAAATACGACAATACCTCGACGCCATCTCGCGTTCGGCAATAAAGTTTTTAAGAAACTCGAAATGATGTGGCTCTCGGAAAAAGCTGGTGAAGTTCGTCGTGATGGCGTTAATAAAATCGGTGACTTCCGATTCCTCATTTTTCTCAAAGTACTCGATGTATTCCGAAAAATTTTGAAGATTCAATTTGCGGATACGCTTGGCAAAGCGACTGTATACGAGCTGGCGCTTTTCTTCCCCTAAGGTAATCCCTGTACGCGCGTACACGATCTCTTTCAGCTTATTGAAGTCGCGATCTTTGAATTGATATTCAAATTTCACGTCAGACAGATCTTCCGCAGCACTCACAGCAACGCCCCTTGATTAGGCACTGAAACTTCAATTTGAGTACATCACAGCGATTGCCTCACAGACCATAAGTAATGGCACCTACCGCGATTACGATAAACGTCAGTGAGGAATACAAGTCTTCAGAGAAATCACCACCGCGCCACCAACAGCCATTAAGGCAGCACAGGCGATTTGTCCGGCGAGTGTTGGCACCGCAAAGACAACCGAGCATCCCCCAACCGCAAGCATTGACAAAACGGCGATCCATTTTGTTCGACAGTTTACGCAGCGCTGACGCTCCCAGCGTTTTATCGTCGGACCGAAAAGACGGCTTGCCAACAAGCGTTGATGACAGCGCTCAGAACTCTTTGAAAAACATGCTGCGGTAAGCAACAAGAAGGGAGTGGTCGGGAGCAGTGGCAAAAACACGCCAGCCAATGCCAGCAACAGGAATAATAGTCCCGCAGACAAATAGAACATCCGTGCGACGCCAGTCGCTTCTACCGCTCTCATCGCTACGAGACGACGAAATACAACTTGCCATTACCATAGCGTGGAATCGGCACAGTAAAACCGATCACCGCTGAGCCCTCTAGGGTGCCAACGGCATCTGCCAATGCAGCGCCTTCGACTAGCTCTGCCAGCTTTATATGGGTGGATTGATCATTCATCAGCAATCGCGAACAAATGTTTGCCACTTCGTAGAAGTTAGCCCGTACACCTTCGGAGAGATCCTCGTCCTTAGCCATGTCCTCAGCGCCACCTTTGGGAATCATAGAAAGTGCGGCCCCCGAAAATGCGGCGAATGAATAATCGGCAACGAGCATAGCAACCAGTGCACCCTCATCATCGACATAGCTCGCGCCTATCGCAGATGATGGCAAAGACGCATCACCGTCGCCGACCTCTAAGTCATCGACGCCGAAAAGCATGGCGAGCATACTCGCTACCGAACCGGCTTTGGGTTTTAACAGTGATGCCATGGGATTTACCTTCTACATGATTGCACTTAGTACTTTTTGAAAGGAGTCCACAGAGAACGGTTTTGAAATCAAAAACTTCGCGCCACCGGCTGTGGCCTTGGCACGCATTTCCGATGTGGCTTCGGTTGTTATAAACCCAAATTTGGTTTTCAGCCCTTCCTCGTTCATGGCTTCTAAAAGCTCTATGCCGGTCATATTTGGCATGTTCCAATCTGCGAGGACTAAATCAGGCAACTGGCCTTTCACCATTTCCAAGGCGATGGCGCCATCTTCAGCCTGAGAAACGTCATTGCCGTCGAAGCCTGCTTGACGCAATGTTCTGATAATCATATTTCTCATCGCCGCACTGTCGTCGACCACAAGTATGTTCATGCTTAGCCACCTTTTTTCATCGAAATTGCGCAATACTTCTATGCTGATAATTTGAGCACACACATTGCGAAACTCCCAATTAGTGAACATACCTATTGTTGAAAAGGCGCTGCGAATGAGACTGTTTGTAAAATAACTTGTCCGGGATTACGCCAATGGAAAGTGCAAAATCACTGGTAACAAATGCGAGCTCTCTGGTGTCTTTTCCCAGCATCGCCATTGAAGTTGGAAAAGTGATTAATAGCGAAGATGGATCCGTTCGAGACGTCGCAAAACTCATTGAATCAGACCCTGCTTTAACCGCGAAGTTACTTCGAGTGGCAAACAGTGCTGCCTTCCCCAGTGTCTCAGAGGTCGACACCGTCCCTAAAGCCATTACCCGCATTGGTTCGCGCACGATCAATCAAGTACTCACAGGAATCGAGGTGGCACGCTGCTTCGAAGGCGTCGAAAACGCCGCCTTTTCGATTGACGAATTTTGGCGCCACAGTATTTATACCGCGCTTATCGCCCAGAATATTGCCAACATCTGCCGGAAGGTTGAGCCCGGCGTGGCGTTTACCGCAGGCCTGCTACACGATATTGGCGATCTTATTTTATATAACGCGACAAAAGAGCGTGGCGAACAATGTTTCTCACAGTCGCTGCTCGACAACGACGGTCTGGAAACTTATAAAACTGAGCAAGATTTTTTTGGCTTTGACCACAGCGACGTCGGCTACGAATTAGCCAGTCAGTGGTCACTGCCGACGTCGATCCAAGAGAGTATTCTTGCTCACCACACACCGAATAAACTGGAGGATATTCCAGACCTAGTATATGTGGTGCATATCGCAAATAGCCTCGCTGTATTATGTGAGCTAGACAGCGACGATTTTTCTGAGGCGGCGCCGATTCTGGACACGGCGTGGCAGACTTTAGGTCTGGACCCAAGTCAGGCGACAGAGATTATCGGCGACATCAAAGCCAGCGCTGAAGACATTCTCCAGGCATTTTCCGCTTAAATATTCAGGTCCACCAAACGTCGCTTCTCCGCCCAGCGATAGGCGAAACATCCTTCAGCAGGTGAAATTCAAACGGTATTAACCGGCCCTAGTCAAAGAGTTCAATATCACCGTACTCCGGCTGCTCAACCAATGTTTTACCGTAATCGGTTTCTTCTCTGGCAATTTGCTGTGCATGTAGAGAGCGCAATCTCTTCACTAGCACCTGACCCGTAGTAGGGAAATAATTCACCTTCCTGGAAAAGCTCTCACCCAAGTCAGCGGCAGCTATCGGATAGCCTTCCACACTGAGGAACTCTCGAACAAATTTGATATTTTTTGCACCAATATCAGTGAGTCCTCGCATTATTTTGCCGCCGCCGAACAGCTTGATCTCCAAGCGCCTTTTATCGCCGCCACGACGGATAATGTCGTTGATTAAATGCTCCATTGCGTAAATACCGTAGCGCGCCGCCACGCCATCTGCAGCGACGTCACCACCAGGCAGCATAAAGTGATTTAAACCACCCACCCCAATCTCCGGATCGCGAATGCACGCTGCGATACACGACCCCAGCACGGTTGAAATCATTTGATCACTGCGGTCTGTCACGTAGTATTGGCCAGGCAGAACGCGAACCGCATACACGTTGTGTACGCTGTCCCAGTGACAGGATACGCCTGGATAGTGTTCGGAGATTTCACTTCGATTGCGATTTGGCATATTCAAGCAAACGCGCTCCGCCCGTTGTCATGGCTCTACTATTTGTCTGGTGCGCCGCCAGCCTCATTACATACCTGGCCATGCACCTCATGTTCTACCGGACAGCTGTAGCTGCTGGCTAATGTTGCAAGCTCAGAATGGTCGCTATCCAATGTCTTCATTCGCTCAGCGCTGTCTGCAATATGCCCAAGACGCTGAGCACTGCCATCAAACATCTGTAAGCGCTCTGTAATGGTATTTAATGCGCTGCGAACCGCCTCAACGGCCTCGGGCTCACTACCGCCATCGCGCTCCATCCGATCCAATGCTGAAGTAATCTCCATGAACAGAAGAATAATGTCACAGGCTTCCTCTTCCAGCTCCGATGCGACCGCGCGTAATTGAGCAGCATATACAGACAGTACTCGCCGGTCCTCTTCCGACCTCGGTAACATACCGTGATTTACCTCTCGACTGAGTACCACCATTAAAGCCTCTTTCGCGGGTTCCCACTTGCGGGGTCATGCGGCCAACAACGAGGCGAACCCTGCACGACGTATCACGGTATCGATGTCGTCAGGAAAGCCTTGATAGCTAACCTCCCGACCGGTTTTCTGTTGACTCTGGCGAAACAGCGCCAATAACTGCAGACCGGCACTATCGACCTGCTCAACGGCCGACGCATCAATGCTGATATCGCCGTCTGCCGCGGCAGCAAATTCTGCCAAAACCTGATAGAGAGAACCGGCACTGGCAATAACAAGTTCACTGGGAAGTGACTTACCACCGGACTCACTGTCTTCGCTGCCGAGCAGAACAACAAAACCGTCGTCTTCGGTGTTCGGAGTGGCCGTTCCTTGTTCTGGTTCTGGGCTGTTTACATCGGCGCCCGAACCCTGTTCAGGCTCATCACCCAATAGAATAATAAATTCTTCATCTGCCATCGCGTTTTCTCACGCTGTTTTCGCCATAGGCGTCGGCGCGTCGTGGTTGAGTTCATTGCCGGAGAAAAGCTTGTCGATATTTAGAAGAATGAGCATCTTTTCATCGACGGTAGATAAGCCTTTTACATAGTCACTACTCACGCCGCTCGCCCCGACTTCAGGCAAGGCCTGTATATTGGCATCATCTAAGCGATACACCTCCGACACCCCATCCACCACCATGCCAATGGTTCTGGGCTTGTCAGCGCTCTCGACTTTGACAACAATAATCACCGTGGTCGGACCGTGGGGTATGGTCTCCATATTAAAACGCTTTCGCAGGTCGATAATTGGAACGATAGCGCCCCGCAAATTCATGACACCAAGCACAAAGTCAGGCGAATTCGGAATTGGCGTCACGGTGTCCCAACCCTGAATACCTTGCACACGCAATATTTCGACGCCGTATTCTTCACCATTCAGAACAAAGGTCAGATACTGATTGGCATCGCCGGCGCTCAACTGATCGTCAGGGCTGTTACTATATTCACTTGTCATTCGATTTCCCCTACTTTTTAAGCGGCGTTAGAGTCATTGGCTTTGGCATCGCCTGCGTCGCGTACCAGGCCCGGTACGTCGATAATCATGGCAACGTTGCCGTCCCCCAAAATTGTTGCGCCCGCTAGGCCGGTGACCGGCATGTAGTTTTCCTCAAGACTTTTAATGACGACCTGCTGCTGATCTAACAGCTCGTCGACAAATAGCCCCAAGCGCTTTCCATCACTTTCCACGACGACCATCAACTCGCCATCGCTTTCGAGGTACGTTTTTCTTGGTGCGGAGCAATTTAAATTAAAGCGCTCACGCAATCTCACTACGGGGATGTAATCCTCCCGCAGCCGATAGACAACAGAGCCCCCAGCCAAACGCTTTATCTGGTTTGGCGGCACAAGCACCGTTTCGACAATGGACCTTAGTGAGAAGATGTAGACATCATCGCCCACACGCACGAGCTGACCATCGAGAATAGCCAGTGTGAGGGGCAGGCGAATTTTCAGACAGGAGCCTTTTCCTTGCTCGGAGTGAATATCAATCCGGCCACCCAGGTCGGCGATGTTTCTTCGCACGACATCCATACCCACACCGCGGCCAGATAAATCGCTCACGGCCTCGGCTGTCGAAAAGCCTGGCTGGAAGATTAGGTGATGAATTTGCTCTTCACTGAGTTGCTCGGTTTCGCTCACCACACCACGCTCTATGGCGATTTGGTGAATTCTTTTGGCATTCAGGCCCGCGCCGTCATCTTCAACTTCAATAACGATACTGCCGCCTTCGTGGTACGCGCTCAGTTTAAGCGTGCCCACTTCCGGCTTACCTGCCGCGAGGCGCTGCTCGGGCATCTCTATGCCGTGATCTAAGGAATTTCGCACCAGGTGTACTAACGGGTCGCTCATCTTTTCGAGAACGGTTTTATCCAGCTCAGTGTCTTCTCCGGATAATACGAGCTCTACTTTCTTGCCCAGCTTACTACTGATATCCCGAACCAAGCGCTTAAAGCGACTAAAGCTGCTGCTAATTGGCAGCATGCGTATTTGCATCGCACTCTCTTGCAGCTCCCGAGTGTGACGTTCCAACACCATAAGCCCATCGCGCAGACCGGAGTTCGCACCTCTCTCACCACCATCCTCGCCAAACCGCGCCAGCATGGATTGGGTGATAACCAGCTCACCAACGAGATTCAACAGAGCATCAATTTTATCGATATTAACGCGAATCGACCCCGAGTCCCGGCTAGCGGCGGCGGGCGCGGCTGTCGGCTTCGCGGCGTTAGATTCACTTTTTGGCGGCTCAAGTTGGGCGACGGTATTGGCGCTTTCAACAGCACCCGTATCGGCTGTTGCATCAGCTTGCGGGTTCCGGCAGTGTATTTTTAAATCACACTGCTCTTTCACCCATTCAAACGCTGCCTCAATCGCCTCTGCGTCTACGTCGGCTTCCAATTCCAGAACCCAGCCGCAGTAACAATTTTCCGGGTCGACGGAATCAAACTCGACATCCTCAGCCAATTCAGCGACGACATTTAGCTTCCCCAGTGACTCCAGCTCTCTAAAAATGCGAATAGGCTCATTGCCGGTTTTGAATATATTCGCATCCGGTCTGAACTCGATGTCCCAGGTTTTCACGCCCGGCTTTTGCGCCATTGCCTCATCAGTGCCAGCAACAGGCTCCGCCGCTGAAGTGACCGGCGCACTGCCCAACAGGGCATTTATTTTCTCCTGGCACTCCGTCACGGAATTCAGATCGAGCTCAGCGTCGTCCTTAAGCGCAGCGAGCATACCGCGCACGCAATCAACGGCGCCGAGTAACACTTCGATAAGGTCTTCACTCACCGCCCGCTGATTACTGCGCAGCTGGTCTAAAAGTGTTTCAACACCGTGAGTAAATTCTGAAATTGCTGTGAAGCCAAACGTTGCAGCACCACCTTTTATCGAATGTGCCGCTCGGAAAATCGTATTGATAAGCTCTGGGTCAGCATTCCCAGGCTCCAACCCCAGAAGCCCGGACTCCATTACATCGATACCTTCCTCGCTTTCTTCGAAGAAGATGTCGTGGATTTCCTTCATATCCATATCAATGGACATATCTCAACTCCTAGCCGAGCACGCGATCAATAACCTTTATCAGCGACTCAGGGTTAAACGGCTTCACTATCCAGCCTGTTGCACCGGCCTGTTTGCCACGCAGCTTCATATCAGACGCCGACTCGGTCGTCAGGATTAAAATGGGGGTAAACCGACAGGTATCCAGCTTGCGAAGATTTTCGGTAAGCGTAATACCATCCATTATCGGCATGTGGACGTCGGTAATGACCACGTCGTAGGCATTGGCTTCCGCCAGCTCCAATCCTTCTTGACCATCGCTTGCCGATTCCACACTATGGCCGGCCTTACTCAACGTGGCAGACACCAGCTTCCGAATAGATGGTGAATCGTCTACCGCTAAAATGTTCGCCATAGCCCCGCTCCGACTTTCTCGCTGCACTGCTGATTTTTAGAGTCCCCAACGCTATTCAGTACATAGACTTCACGAAAGCCTAAGTATTCGTAATTGTACTAATCTGAGCGGGAACTCACGCAGGCAGAGCGCGGACACACGCCATGATTTGCCGGCATCACGGCTCGACAAAGCCCCAACTTCGTTATGCGAATATCAGCTAGGTACAAACTCGAATCCCCTCTCTGATAAACATCTCAGATACTCTAATTCACATTGAACGCCACAAGGGATTCGCCGCTATGGAACGCAAGCAACCATCGGGACTCGCTATCTTCGCAAATGTCTTACTTCTGTGCGTGAGTGCGGCTGTCGCGCCGACTGAAATTAGCATCATGAGCGGCATCGCTATGCTAGCGATCTTGCTTCTCAGCGCTGCGGCCTTAAGTGGTTGGCACCGACATAGCTAATGTCATTACGCAAGCAATTAACGCTGATCTTATGCGGCTTCGCACTCCTGCCGCTGCTGTTCTTTGGTGCAGTGGACTATTCCATGTCCGTCGCTCACCTAAAGGCCGCGGCTATGCGGGAGCTAACAGCGTTAAGTGACATCCAGCGAGAACGCCTACTCAATCAAGTTAATCAACACAAACAACAAATGCTAATGATTGCCCAGGCACCCGCTGTGACGCAGGCGGCCTACGCGGTGTGGCAGGGCGATGCCGACAACAACAGTTTGGGCTCAGCGCTGGAAGAGGCGCTTTCCCTAGCGCCAAACGTGACCGAGGCGCATATCTATGGCCCCGCTAATACACTGCAGAGTCGCGTGTTTGGTGCGGGATATCATGCCCAAACACCAACCGACGACCGCCGATATTCTGAGATCTCTTTATCCCACGACACCAATGGGCAGGCGCTGCTCGTCGATGAAGCCCCTATCTACCACAGCGGAAAATTTGTCGGCCGGATTCGTCTGTACACAAATGCTGAGCCACTACTACACATATTTACCGACTACAGCGGCATGGGTGAAACCGGCGAATCAATACTGATCCAACCCGACCAGGACCTTCGAGTCAAAGCGCTACACAAACGCCGATATAACGACAGTGGCGACTTGACCTACAACCCCTTTCGCGCGCCCTTTAATAGCAACCATAAAGAGGCTTACGACGTCTTTGATTATCGCGGCGAAGCGGTGCTCTTAGTGGGACAATTCCTTCCCGAGTTGAACTGGGGAATTATTGTTAAGCGCGATATCAGCGAGATACTCGGTCCTGCCAAAGCTATGCTATCGCGCCTCAACATATTCATTATTGCGATTGCCGGGCTCAGTATAATTATTGCCCTGCGTGCAGCAGCGATCATTCATCGCCCTGTGGCGAAGCTAACGCAAACCGCAGAGCGCATTCGCACAGGCGATCTGCGCAAGCGGGCCGATGAGAGCGGCCACAATGAAATGGCGGTATTGGGTCGCGCGATTAACGGCATGCTCGACCAACTTATCGACGACAATACCCAGCTCGAGAAAGCTGTCGCGCAGCGCACCTTCGAGGCAGAGTCAGCAAGAGAGCGAGCCGAGGAAAATAGCCGACTACAAAGCGAGTTCCTGGCCAATATGAGCCATGAAGTTCGCACACCACTGAATGGCATTATGGGTATCGCGAGCATACTCAAACGGTCGGTCAGTGACGACCGAACACAAGAGTACCTCGACATCATCGAAAACTCTGGGCAAAACCTGCTTGTCATTATCGACGACATATTAGAGTTGTCGCGCGCAAACACCGGGCAACTCTGCCTTCACAACGACGACTTTGTCGCCCGTGATGCCTTTTCCACGGTACTGAAATCATCTGCTGAAGCGGCCAGGGAGAAAGGGCTCGTATTTACGGTGGCGTTTTCCAACAATGTGCCACGCACCTTACACGGCGACGCCACACGACTTACGCAAGTGCTAAAGCAGTTACTTAGCAATGCGTTGAAGTTTACCCAGTCAGGTAGCATCGAGGTTAACATTCGCTGGTCGGCAACATCCGCTTCTCGCGGTCAGCTTTGCCTGTCGGTTACCGATACCGGCATCGGTATCCCGCCATCAAAACAGCAAGATGTCTTCAAGCCCTTTGTTCAGGCTGACGGTGGCAGCACTCGCCGCTACGGGGGCAACGGCTTAGGATTGAGTATCGCCTCCCACATCGTCGCCCTCATGGACGGCCGTATTGACGTCACCAGCGCGGAGAACCGCGGCACGACATTCACCGTAACTACCGACTTACTCGTTGCTGAGTCAGCACCACTGGCAAGCCCGACCACGGATCACGTTAGTGGCAAACATGGCGACGCCAGCACAGCAAACATAGTGTCCAGCTCGCCAGCGAGTGGGAACGTACATCAACTACAGCCGCTGGCCCAGCGAGCGGCGCCAACCAGAATGAGACCTGCAACGGCGAAACTCTCATCCCAAGCGGCTACACTGGCGTTTATGGATGACTGCGCATCGTTGGCAGAACCGGCGGTAGAGGACGATAGACACATGATACTGGATGAACAACGCCTGCGTGATATTACCCGCAACAAGCCTGCACTCATCACCAGCATTTCTCAGCTCTTTATCGATGAGCTTCCAGATATGTTGCAAAGCGTCGATGACGCCTACACCAAAGGCGAACGCGACGAGCTCGCTCAGGCCGTACACAGGCTGAAAAGCGCGCTGGGGAATTTCGCAACGCAGGAGTACTATCGTGACATTAGCGGGCTGGAGGCAATGGCCAAAGAGTCTGGCGAACCACTATCCCTATGGCGCGAAAAATGGGATACAGTCACCCTAAAACTACAATTACTGGAAAATGAGTTAAAGGATATAGCGGGCCTCTAGCCGATGGATATATTACTGGTCGACGACGACCCAATCACTCGCCTCGCACTTTGCGCCGCAGTAGAAGACTGGGGCTTTACGCCCGTTGTCGCGAAAAGTGGTGAACAAGCGCTCGAGATCCTGAATGAAGACAGCCCGCCTCACCTTCTTATCATCGACTGGTCGATGCCGGGAATGAGTGGCCCTGAACTTTGCGAAAATATACGCCTGCGAGATGACGGCCAGTTCTTCTACATTCTCATGCTCACCGGCAAAGAGGGCAACGAGGCGGTTATCGAAGCGATGGAATCCGGCGCCGACGACTTCTTGAGCAAACCCTTTGATCACCGCGTGCTTAAGGTTCGGCTCGCCGCAGGCAGCCGCATCGTTCGCCTGGAGCAAACGCTCAATCAACTGGCTTCTCGCGACTCCTTAACCCAGTGCTGGAATCGTCGGATGATCGATGAGCTACTCGACTCAGCGATCGCAGAAGCCCGCCGCAAAACCTCAAATCTGTCGCTGATGGTGCTGGATATCGACCATTTTAAGAAAGTAAACGACACCCACGGCCACGCCGCCGGCGATGTTGCCCTTAAGCATATGGTGAATATTCTCAATACAAATCTGCGTGAGTACGACCAGGTCGGGCGCTATGGCGGAGAGGAATTTGTGGTGATCTTGCCCTCGACCGACAAAGATTCCGCCTGGGGCGTTGCCGAGCGTATAAGGGCCTCTTTGCAATATCACCCAGCACAGGTTGATGCCGAGCTCGATATATCAATGACAGTAAGCATTGGTATTACCGAGTTCCGGCACGACGGCAGCGACAGCCGCATAAGCCTGTTTGAAAGGGCCGACCGGGCTCTGTATACCGCTAAGCACTCGGGCCGAAACCGCGTCGTCTATGGTGATTAGGCGGTAAACTTTCTTTGGCATCGTGCTCGTTTTAATATAGGCGAATTAAAAACACCATAACAAATCTCACTCGCCACGAGTCGCGTATGAAGCGGTAATACCAACACAATGGAAACGATCATGCCTAGCCCCAGCCTCACATTGAGCCATGGCTCTGATATTCGGCCTCCGCGTCTCTCGAACACCCTCGGAGAATTCGGTCGCGCCGCCAAGGAATGTAGCTTGCTAGTTTCCCGCCACCGGCAGCTCGCAAAATTACCCAGAGGCGACGGCCACCCCGTTATTGCCCTCCCCGGCTACGGTGGTGACGATGGCAGTATGTCAGCATTGCGTTACTGGCTGCGGCGCTGGAACTACCAGGCCGAACCATGGAAACTTGGCCGCAATATTCCCGCCGGGCGTATCTCACAAATGGAGCACATGCACGAGTTTCAAGAGCATATGCTCAGCCGCATCCAGCAGCGTGTAGATGATTTATACGAGCTGTGCGACAGGCAGCCCATCAGTCTAATCGGCTGGAGCCTGGGGGGCATTTACGCCAACGCCATGGCGCAGCGTGAGCCGGAGAAAATCCGCCGCGTGATTAGCCTGGGCACCCCCTACGGTGACCCGAAAGGAACCGCCGCCTGGAACGTTCTCAAGTTACTCAATCGCAGCACAACGCCCGACCACGAGCAAAACACGGATCAGTGGGTAGAGTTGAATGCAGGGCCACGCACCGTGCCGACAACAGTGATCTACAGTCCCTGCGACGGGATTGTGTCGCCCTCTATCGCCCGACTTGAGGGGCCAAATATCGACAATATCGAGGTCGATTCCAGCCACCTCGCCTTTGCCTGGAATCCCGCTGTTATGGAGAAAGTTGCCGAGGTTCTCGCTCGCCCCCTCCCCTGAGCGCATCATCGCCGCCACGATGCGGCGATTTCCTCCCACATCGTAGCGGCGCGCTCCCCCAGCGCGGTGTGCCAACAGCCCCTAGTACAAATGGGCTGTTGCGTGCAGTAGTCGAATATGCTTTAACTGCACACTGCAACATAACAATAATCAGCACCAATGGAGCACTACGTGAAGAACACAACCCCTATTGCAGCAGGGCTGTGCCTGCTCGCCAGCTCAATCGCCCAGTTAAGCTACGCCCAAGAGAAAAATACGCCTCGCGGCCTGGAAGAGGTGATTGTGACCGCTCAGAAAAAAGCGGAATCCCTACAGGATACGCCCATTTCGCTCACTGCCTTCGGCGAAGAGCGCCTAGAAATTGACGGCATCAACAACTTGAACGATATCGGCTCCAAGGTCCCCAGCCTGACGATTGAGCCATTTCCGATCAACAATGCAACACTGCGAATCTTTATCCGCGGTATCGGCCTGTCTGACGTTCAGGTAACGCAGGATCCGCCGATCGGGATTTATGTGGACGGCGTTTATATCGCACGCTCCACAGGCACCGCGCTCGACGTTGCTGAATTACAGCGTATAGAAGTACTCCGCGGCCCCCAGGGCACACTATACGGCCGCAACACCACTGGTGGCGCCATCAACCTAGTGACTAAGCGCCCAACGACTGAGGCCTTCGAATTCAAAGAAAAACTCACATTCGGCAACCGCAACCAGTTCACCTCTAAAACCACCGCGAACATTCCTATCAGCGATACCTTGGCGGCCAAGGTCGCCTATCTGACAACGGAAATGGACGGTTTCATCGAAAACACCGGCCCCGGCGGTGATTTTGGCGACCGAGAAGTCGAAGGCTATCGCATCGACTTTCGCTGGGATATCAGTGACACCATGACCTTGGATTACGCCTACGACAAATCCGAGTATGAATACATAAACTACATGTATCAGTCGATTCGCCCCGGCGAACAAAATAAAGGGCAAGCGGAGCCCGTTAGAGAGTTTTCGGTAAGCCAAGCTAAGCACAGTGAAGACCGCTTCGACTCTATGGAAACGTTCCGCCCGATGGAGACGTCAGAAACCGAAATCGAAGGCCACTCCCTCATCCTGACCAAAGATTTTGAAAATGTTCAGGTGAAGTACATCGCGGCCTATCGTGAATTGTATGACGCGTCGTATGCCGACTTAGGCGGCGGAATAGGCTCAGGCCGCTACCGCACCGACTCACATGAATACTGCGGACCCGCAGTCGAGGCACAAACTGGCGAGGAATGCCTGCCTCTCGTCGTGCCGAAAATCTCTCAAGAACAAACCTCTCACGAGCTGCAGTTTGCAGGGAGCCTGTTTAAAGATTCGGTTGACTACATCGTGGGCGCGTACTACTTCGAAGAAGAAGCCACGGAAAACAACGCTCCGCTCCACCACCAGTTCAGCTCGGAAATCAGTGATAACGTTATTCCTATCCCCGTTTTGGGACAAATTCTGGGAAGCACGCTACTCACGGCTGGCGACGTTAAGATCGTTAATATGTTGTCGCAGCGCTACGACATCGAGAACACCGCCAAAGCGGTATTCGGTCAGTTTACCTGGACACCTGGCATTCTCGATGAACGCCTACACCTGACCTTTGGCGCTCGCTATTCCAAAGACTCCCGCGAAGCACTGAAGAATCAGACAGATAAAACCTACCTAGAGATAGGCACGTTAAACCAAGCAATAGATATGCAGAACTTGGGTCCATTGCAGCCTGTTTTGGGTGCAGGTGGCTTCTTATTACCGGGCGATCGCGCCTTCGATAATATCTACGCATCGAAGGATTTCACCGATAGCTCCTTCAGCTTTATTGCCGAATTTGACCTGACCGAGGACATCAACCTCTACGGTAAATTTATCCAGGCCTATAAATCAGGCGGCTTCAACACGCGCGACCCACAGCGCGGCTCCACAGGCACACCCTCAGGCCCAACCACACCAGAGGGCCGCGGTGACGACACAGATCAGCCCGCGCCAGATGGCGTCGTCTACGGCTACGGCTTTGCTGACGGCTTCGACGAGGAACACGTGGATTCTATTGAAGCAGGGATCAAGAGCGAGCTTCTGGATCGCCGACTGCGTATTAATGCCAACCTGTTTTACAGCGAGTACACCGACATTCAGCTCAACTTTATTCTCGCTGGCACTATTGCCGACACCAAAGTGGCGAATGCGGGTGAAGCGGAAATGCGCGGCCTCGAAGCAGACATCACCTTCATGGCGACAGATAACTTGATGCTGATGCTGAACTACGCTTATCTCGATGCAGAAGTGACCAAGGCCGTGGACAAGGCCGGTAATGATGTTACCGATACCTTCGTGTTCTATTCCGCGCCCGAGCACAGTTACACGGCGTCTGCGGACTGGACGATCGGCTCTTGGGATTGGGGCGTGCTGTCGGCCAACGTGAGCTATAACTTCATGGACGACCGCAACGGCGGTGTGCGCGAAGCCAATGCCGTCAACACCTTCATTGGTAGCTACGGCCTGTGGAACGGTCGCCTAAGTCTCAGCCAAGTGCCGGTAAGTCGATTTGGTACATTAAATATCGGCCTGTGGGGTAAAAACCTCGGCGATGAGGAGTACGAAATCACGGCTATCGACAACCTGCCACACAGTGACCGGGCCGTTATCTGGGGAGAACCTCGTACCTACGGTATCGACGTGATCTACGAGTTCTAACCGCCCTCACACCGAGTGTGATAATACCAAGCAATAAAAAAAGGCAGCCCAAGGGCTGCCTTTTTTCTACGCAATCCCTTCTAGATTTTGATAAAGGGTTGCACCAATTTAGCGATCCACCCCCGGAACTCCAGTGGCGCATCCATCCCTGCCAAACAGATGCAGTCCTGGTCTGCATCGGCGATCGGTTGGTGCTCAACCGAACCGTCCAAATCAGCAAAGTCTCCGGCGTTGAACTTACCGAGACTGTCGCTATAACCACCGCGCAGTATCAGTGTCAGTTCGTGGCCGCGGTGGGTGTGAACGGGCATTTGCTTGCCAGCCGCAATTCTCAATAACTTGGCATCCCCTTCCCCGCACTTCAGATCCACTTGTTTCATACCGGGCACGATACTTTTCCACGGCAGAGAATCGAAGTCGTCTTGGTCCACCAGATTGCGCAGCAAGCGAGGTAACTCGCTTCGCGACGCCGCCGCAGGTGAACTTTCAGGCGCCGCGGCTGTGCTTGCTTCGCCGCCCGGGTTCGCATCCAGCAACGCCATCATGGATTCGCGTCGGCCGTCTGAGAGCGGCTTCTCCTGCAACTGCGACATCAAGCTACCGCCAACGGCGTCAGCCTGCGCTACTCGTTTCCGGCATGCGCTGCAGTATTGCAAATGGCAACCCACAACCAGCGCCATGGCGGCTGGTAACGAGCCGGCCGCGTAGCTCAAAATTGTTTCATCGTTTGGATGATGTTCGATGTGCCCCATCATTCATTATCTCCAAAGTGCTGGCGAAACGCTCGTATCGCCAGCCGTAAACTAGATTTCACACTGCCTAGAGGCATCCCGGTCTCTAGCGCTATCTCACTGTGGCTTTTGCCCTCGTAATACGACTTGTACACCACTTGAGCCTGGTTGTTTGGCAACTGCTCAATGACTCTCAAAAGTCGGTCGCCGTCTGCATTAATACTCGGCTCGGGTTCGTAGGTCTCTGTCAAATTCTCGTCAGATTCATACGCTATCCCACGTTGTTTACGCAAACGATCTATCCACAGATTTCGCGCCACGCGAAAAAGCCACGTGCTTACCGCGGCTTTTTCGCGCTTATACAAATGCGCTTTATTCCACAAAGCGAGCAGTGCATCCTGCGTCAAATCTTCCGCTAGTGAGGCTTCCACGCCTTGGCCCAGCAAATAGGCATTCACCCTGGGTGAAAAGTGATCAAAAAGCAGCATAAAGCTCTTTTTGTCCCTCTCACCGGCAACGCGCTCCATGCAATCCGCCCAGAATGCCCCTGTGCGCTCTTGTTGTGTGGCTTCTTTTGCCATGTATTAACCTCTTGAGGCCTCGTTTACGTTGGAGGACTGATTACGGATCATCCCTGATGTTGCCCATAAAATAGCGGCTATCAGCACAAATTGCAGCGGTATGCGCAACCATAGAACCGTGTCAGGTAGCTCGCCGCCGGGGCCTGCAACGCCCGCCATAGCTTGGTAGATATTGGCGGGCAGAACAGCGATGCAATACAGCGCCATAATCTGGCCAACTCGCTGGCGCCAGCTAGGCAAAAATATCAGTGGCGCAATCAGCAGTTCGAACACACCGGTTAACCAAACAATCCAAACTGGGTATGGCAGAAACGGCGGCACGATAGCAGCAAAGTCCTGGGCGAACAAAAAATGTGCAACCCCGCCCGCTAGAAAGAATAAACAGATCAAGCCACGAATTACTGCCTTCACCCTAATCTCCATTTTTGCAAAGGTGTACCCTAGCACCGCGCTGGCAGATTCTACACAGATGCTATCGGCATTTATCAACAATAGTCTAAATACAGGCGCTTGTGACCGCGTCCACCGCTCGTTAACATGGACGTATTCGCTGTGGAGAAGTAGTAATGACCTATAAGAGCATGCCGGAGCTCATCGGCAACACCCCTTTAATACAGCTGAAGGGAGTATCAGAACTCACCGGCTGCACTATTCTTGGCAAAGCGGAGTTTCTTAACCCCGGAGGCTCCGTCAAAGACCGCACAGCACTCGGCATTATTCGCGAAGCAGAACGCGACGGCTCACTGCGCCCCGGCGGCACAATTGTAGAGGGCACCGCTGGCAATACGGGTATTGGTTTGACACTGATCGCCAATGCTCTGGGTTATAAAAGTGTTGTTGTAATGCCGCAAAGTCAAAGCCGCGAAAAGATTGAATTACTCGATCTCTATGGTGCAGATTTGCGGCTCGTTCAAGCCACAAGCTACAGCGACCCCAATCACTATATTCATACTGCCCGCCGCCTCGCTGAAAGCCTCAATGACAGCGAAGCCAACGGGGCCATTTGGGCGCGCCAGTTCGATAATACGGCCAATGCAAAAATTCACCAGGAAACCACCGGCGAGGAAATTTGGCGTCAGACCGACGGGCAAGTTGACGGCTTTATCTGCGCCGTGGGCACTGGCGGAACACTGGCCGGCGTCAGTCGCGCACTCAAAGCCCACAACAAGGACATACACATCGGTCTTGCCGACCCACAAGGCTCTGCACTCTACAACTACTACACCCACGGCGAGCTGCAGGGCGAAGGCCGTTCAATCGCCGAAGGCATTGGCATTAGTTTAATCACCGACAATTTACGCTTGGCGGAAGTCGACAGTGCCCACCAGATCGCGGACGCGGAAGCGCTGCCCTACATCTTTGATTTGCTCCGCAATGAAGGCCTGTGTCTTGGCGGCTCATCGGCAATTAATATCGCGGGCGCCGTTGCACTGGCCCGCAAGTTGGGTCCCGGCCATACGATTGTCACGATTCTTTGCGACTATGGCGACCGTTACAAAAGTAAGCTCTACAACCCGGTATTTTTGGAAAATATGGGCCTGCCCGCTCCAGATTGGCCGGTGAACTGAGTCCTGCAATAACAATACAACACGGAGAGCACATCGCCATGGCCGTAGGCACGATGGTATTTCTAGCAGTTACGGTATTTACCGTACTCTACTTGGTTCTTATGTATAACGGCTTGGTGAATCTCAAGCACAACGTTGCCAAGCACCTCGCCAACATCGATGTGCTGCTCAAACAGCGCCACGACGAACTCCCCAAGCTCGTCGAGACCTGTAAACAGTATATGCAGTTCGAGCAGGACACCCTGCAAAAGGTTATCCTGGCTCGCCAACAAGTCGCTGACGCACAAGCTCAACACGACATAAAAAGCCTCGGGCAAGCGGAAAATGGCTTGCGCAGCAGCCTCGGGCAACTCTTCGCTCTCGCGGAAAATTACCCAGAGCTCAAAGCAGATGGGGTATTTCAAAATCTCCACACCCGCATTTCTGCGCTCGAGAATGCCATTGCGGACCGGCGCGAGGTCTACAACGAAGCCGTCAACAATAACAACGTGCGTATAGAACAGTTCCCGGACGTGCTGATTGCCCGAGCATTTAACTTCAAGGCCTTCGACTTGTTACAGTTCGAAAAAG
This sequence comes from uncultured Spongiibacter sp., assembly GCF_964011655.1. NCBI lineage: Bacteria > Pseudomonadati > Pseudomonadota > Gammaproteobacteria > Cellvibrionales > Spongiibacteraceae > Spongiibacter > uncultured Spongiibacter sp. Next base: position 55,197 of record NZ_CAXGPO010000014.1, read on the forward strand.
CAGAATTGAAGGATGTGAATATCAGCACCTTGTTCAACAGCTAGCGCAATATGGAAGGGCTTTTCCATATTGCCTTATTGGGCGTAATAAGTATTGTTGCCGCCGTCGCCAGCTTTTCTCGGCTCGGACGCGCGCGCCTCATTGAGGACACCCCAACATCCAAGATCCGCTCAGCCTCTCAGGGCTATGTGGAGCTAATCGGCAGCGGCGAACGCCCGGAGCAAACCACGCCGTTGCTTAGTAAGCTATCGGCCAGCCCCTGCATTTGGTTTCGCTATCGCATAGAACGCTATGAGCGCAGTGGCAAAAACAGCCGCTGGCGTAAAATAGAAGGCTTCAGCAGCGAGCAGCCTTTTTTGCTCAACGACGGCAGTGGTCGCTGCTACATCTTCCCCGACAAAGCAGATATATCCAGCCACCGCAAACGCAGCTGGTATGGCAGTAGCCGCTACCCGATTTCGGAGCAGAAGCACTCGCTGTTTGGCCGGCGTTACCGCTATACCGAAGAGCTTCTCTGCGAGGGCGACCTGCTCTACGCGCTGGGCCTTTTTGAAACCCGCCACCCGCCGAGCGACGCTCAGCGCAATCAATCGCGAATGGCGGAGATTCTAAAGGACTGGAAACAGGACTACGACAAACTCGTGCAGCGCTTTGACCGCGATAACAATGGCGAGATAGACCCGGCTGAGTGGGAGCTGGCGCGCAGGGAGGCCCTTCGCATGGCAGAGCGAGAAGCGCGTAAAAGCTCGCCGAGCCAAGCAGTGAATACGCTCCGTCACTCGCCCAATCGACAACAACCGTTTATCATCGCCACCTCAGAACCCGAATCCCTGAGTCGACGCTACCGCTGGCAGGCGCTAGCATGGTTAATAGTGAGTGTGGGCTGCGCCGCTGGCGTGGCCTGGCTTTTGCTTCAGGAAAACCTGTCGACGATAGGCGCAGTATAGGACCAGCACCATGACAACGCGGCGCAATACCCGTGAGCGCATTTTACAAGTGGCAGAGGAACTGTTTGCACAGCAGGGCTTCGCCGCGACTTCTATCAGTGAAATCGCCGTGCAGGTTGGTATCAGCAGCCCCGGGATCTACAAACACTTCAGCAACAAACTCGCCATTTACGAGGAAGTTTGCGAACGCCTGATGGCCCCCCTGGTGGAAAAAACCAGCAAACTCCACACGGCTGCCAACTTCCTGGAGATCCGCGAGCAAATTCACACCATCATGAGTGACCTGAGCGCTCGCCCCAATATTGCTCGCCTGGTGCAACACGCCACACTGGCGCAAGATGAAACGCTGACTCTGCTCAGCGAGCGCTGGTACCGGAAAATATTCGCCTTTATCAGCGACGGCGCGAACAACCCCAATATCGAGTGGATACACGCCCCCACTGCGATGGCCTTCCACTGTATGATTTTGGGCTACGTGACACTGGCCCCATTACATCAATCCATCTTTGGCATAGACCCAATGGAGCCAAAACAGTTAGAGGCGCAATTGCAGCTGCAGCACGATATGGTCGACGGCTTCAATTTACTGCTGCCCGAGCAGCAATAAACCCATTACCTGGCTAATATTTCCGCCGCCTCTCGCATGGCAGCGCCGTGTTTCTCCTCGAGCGCAGCCATATGCTTGCGATAGTTCTCACGCTCGGTACGACCCAATGATTTCCAGGCATCGTGAGTGGGGATATCTGCCAGTTCTGCCGCCATTTCAACAAACACCCCGGCTTGTTGCCGAACCCCAGCATCGATAGCCGGCTGATCAACCAGCACTGCGACCCGCAAGCACAGCTCACTGCCCCCCACCTGCCCGTCGAGGAAACACTTTGCCAACACGCGAATACTCTCGCGCGCCCCCAAGGCGTGCTCGTTGCTCGCTGGCTGAAATTCTACCACTGCGTCGTCTGCGGCCTGCACTGCAGCGCGCTGGGCCTTGGATAGCGCGCGCAACCGCATCAGCAGTATCGCGGCGTAACTGGCCAATACCAAAATGATCACCGCGCCTGCCACAAGCCACACTGTGTAGCCTTCCATAATTCCCCCAAGCCGTTTCGTAAAGGCGAGCATTTTACCCGCTATCAGCGGAGAACGCCCTGCCTTATAATGGCGCCCCCAAAAACGGAGGCTTGCCGTGTCTACGCCAGATGCTATCCGCTGGAACAACAACCAGCTAGAACTACTCGATCAACGCGCACTGCCCAATACCTGCGCCTACTTGAGCTACGACCGTGCTGAAGACGTTGCCCACGCCATTCGCGACATGGTCGTACGCGGCGCACCGGCCATCGGCATTACCGCCGCCTACGGCATGGCATTGGCGTGTAGACAATGTGGTGAGCAGCCCAGTGTTGCCGCTTGGACAAACGCCTTAGCGGCACCTCGCCAGGCCCTAGCAGACAGTCGCCCCACTGCCGTGAACCTGTTTTGGGCGCTGCAACGTTGCGATCTCGTCGTGGAACAGTACGGCAACAGCCCGGGCCTTGGATCGGCGATGCTGGCATTGGCCCAGCAAATCCACCAGGAAGACATCGATATTAACCGGCGCATCGGCGACCACGGCGCGACATTAATCGAGCCCGATAGCTTGGTGTATACCCACTGTAATGCCGGCGCGTTGGCGACTGGCGGCTACGGTACAGCGCTCGGCGTCATTCGCTCTGCATGGCGTGAAGGCACTCTCCGCGGCGTGATTGCCGGAGAAACTCGGCCGTGGATGCAGGGTGCCAGATTAACCAGCTGGGAACTCATGCAAGACGCTATCCCGGTAACGCTGGCAACCGAGGGTGCAGCCGCTCAATTAATGCGCGAATTGACACCCAGCTGGGTCATTGTCGGGGCCGACCGCGTCGCCGCCAATGGCGATGTCGCCAACAAAATCGGCACCTACAACCTCGCCATTATCGCGCGTCACCACGGCGTAAAGATGATGGTGGCCGCGCCAACGAGCACCTTTGACCGCACGATGGATGGCCCTGACATCCCCATAGAGCAGCGCAGCGCCTCTGAGATCACTCACAGTCAAGGCACTGCCATTGCGCCGCAAGGCTGCCCGGCACACAACCCGGCCTTCGATGTCACGCCCGCGTCACTCATTGATGCCATCGTGACCGAACACGGTGTCATACATCAGCCAGGGCGAGACACCATCGCCGCTCATCTCGACAAAGCAGCAACCGGGAGCGCCTCATGAAAAAGACCAAGACCTTTTTCGACAAAGCGATCGCGCTGGCTGCCGCGGGCGCCGAGCTGTATCAGCGCGGCTGGGTGCCAGCCACTAGCGGCAACTTTTCGCTCCGCCTGGACAGTGATAGCGCGCTGGTAACCGCCTCAGGTAAACACAAAGGCCAGCTCGGCCCCACCGACTTTATTGCCGTCGACTTCGACGGCGCCGCGCTTAGCGACGGCAAGCCCTCGGCGGAAACCCTGCTCCACACCGCCCTGTACCGCCGCTTCGCAGACCTCGGCGCGGTCCTGCACTGCCACAGCGCAACGGCGACCATTCTGTCGCGGCTCCACGCCAGCGACGGCAAAATCACGCTGCGTGACTACGAGTTGCTAAAGGCTTTTCCCAACATTGACAGTCACGCGACGTCGGTTGATATTCCGATCTTTGCAAATACGCAAGACATCGCCGAGTTGGCCATAGAAGTAGATCAGTACCTTCAGGAATACCCAGCGTGCCCAGGCTATCTGATAGAAGGTCACGGTCTGTACTGCTGGGGGCAAACCCTGAACGACTGTTTACGCCACCTGGAAGCCCTTGAATTTATGCTGGACTGCGAGCTGGAAATGCATCGCTTGCGCCGCTAACCGAGGATCAACACCATGACAGCATTGCGCGTGTACCGCGACGATAACAGCGACGACATCGTTACCCAAAGCACTGACGCTGCCGAGATTCAACACCAGCTCGCCGCGCTCGGCGTACGCTTTGAACAGTGGCGCACGCGCAGCGAGGTCAAAGCCGGTGATGATGCCGAGACGGTGTTAAAAACGTATCAAGCCGAGGTAGACGCCCTGGTTGCGCAACAGGGCTACCAGAGCGTCGACGTTATCAGTCTTGATAACAGCCACCCCGACAAGGCTGCCCTGCGCGAGAAATTTTTATCCGAGCACTGCCACAGCGAAGACGAGGTGCGCTTCTTTGCCGACGGTTGCGGCCTGTTTGCACTGCATATTGGGGCCATGGTCTACGAAGTGCTTTGCGAGCGTGGCGACCTGATTAGCGTCCCGGCAAACACCCCACACTGGTTTGACCTGGGACCCACTCCGGCATTGCTCGCGATTCGATTTTTTAACAATCCCGACGGCTGGGTGGCGCACTACACCGGTAGCGATATTGCCCAGCGTTACTCTCGCCTGGACACACTATGATCAAGGCTATTGTCACCGACATCGAAGGCACAACCAGCGCCATCGACTTCGTTACCCAAGTGCTGTTCCCTTACGCCCGCAAACATCTGGGTGACTTTGTCGTCGCGCACCACCGCGAGCCGAAAGTCAGCGGAATACTTAAAGAAACCGCCCGCATTGCCAAACTCAATGCAGATGACCACTCGGCCATCATCCGTGTTCTGGAGCAATGGATAGATGATGACCGAAAAATAACACCTCTGAAAAGCTTACAGGGCCTAATCTGGGAGCACGGCTATGCGAATGGCGACTTCCGCGCCCATGTCTACAGCGACGCTGTCGCCGCCCTGACGCAGTGGCATAAACAGGGCATCGCCCTCTATGTTTACAGCTCGGGCTCGATCCTCGCTCAGAAACTTTTTTTCGGGCACAGCGAGGCAGGTGACCTTCGCAAGCTGTTCAGTGACTACTTCGACACGACCACCGGCCCCAAACGCGATGCCGCCTCCTACCGGGAAATCAGCCGCGCACTGGACATACCAGCCGCGCAAACGCTCTTTTTGTCCGACATTGTTGAAGAGCTCGACGCCGCCGCCCAAGCGGGCATGCGCACGGTCTGGGTTCAGCGCAGCGGTGACCTTGTCGGTCACGCAACACATCAGTGCGTTAGCCACTTTGGCCAAATCCAGCTGAATTAAGGCTAGGTCCCTCGCCGCTGCTTGCGAACAAGCGGCGGCTCCCTCCCCCCCTTTGCTCAGTTCGTTACAGCACAGCGAAAAAGTGACACAAAAAGTTGACGTTAACGTAAACGTAATCTATAACATGCAACACAACCGCCTGAACCCATTTCAAAATGACGCAACAGTACAGCATCTCCGACCTCGCCTCGGAGTTTGACATTACCACCCGCAGTATTCGCTTCTACGAAGAGAAGGGGCTCCTGCGCCCCATACGCAGGGGCCAAACGCGAGTGTATAGCAGCGCTGACCGCACCAAGCTGAAACTGATTCTGCGCGGTAAACGGCTAGGCCTGTCACTGGAGGAGAGCCGCGACATTATTGAAATGTACGCCCCCCAGCGCGACAACAGCCCGCAGTTGCAAAGACTGATCGACAAAATTCGCGAAAAGCGCCAGCAGCTAGAGCAACAACTCAACGATATTCAAACCCTATTACAAGAACTCGATGCCGCAGAGACGCGATGCCTTGACGCTTTAGACAACGCCTCGCCTGACCAGAGCATCACTGCTAAGGAGCCCTGATATGAGCACCGCCTACCCCAGCCTTAACTTCGACCTCGGCGAAGACATCGATATGCTCCGAGAAACGGTTTATCGCTTTGCACAGGCCGAAATTGCCCCGCGTGCAGAGAGCATAGACAAGGACAACCAGTTCCCCTTGGATCTGTGGCGTAAATTCGGCGACCTGGGCCTGCTGGGTATCACCGTCAGCGAAGAATACGGCGGCAGCGATATGGGCTACCTGGCGCACGTTGTGGCGATGGAAGAGATCAGCCGCGCCTCGGCCTCTGTGGGCTTGTCCTACGGCGCGCATTCCAATTTGTGCGTAAACCAGATCTTTAAAAACGGCAACGCGGCACAGCGCGAGAAGTATCTGCCCAAGCTATGCAGCGGCGAGCATATCGGCGCGCTGGCGATGTCAGAACCCAACGCCGGCTCGGATGTGGTGAGCATGAAACTCCGGGCAGAGAAAAAAGGTGACCGCTATATCCTCAACGGCAACAAAATGTGGATCACCAACGGCCCCGACGCTCACACCTATGTGATCTATGCCAAAACTGATCCACAGGGCGGCTCCAAGGGAATCAGTGCCTTTATTGTCGAACGCGATTTCCCGGGCTTCTCCCGCTCCCCCAAACTCGACAAGCTAGGTATGCGCGGCTCAAATACCTGCGAGCTGGTATTCCAGGACTGTGAGGTCCCTGCAGAAAACCTCATGGGCAATGAGGGCGACGGCGCGCGCATTTTGATGAGCGGCCTGGACTTCGAGCGCACGGTGCTGTCTGGCGGGCCAACGGGGATTATGCTGGCTTGCATGGACGTCGTGGTGCCCTACTTACACGAGCGCACCCAATTCGGCCAGAGCATTGGCGAGTTTCAGTTAATGCAGGGCAAGGTCGCCGACATGTACTGCGATCTCAATGCCAGCCGGGCCTATTTGTACACTGTCGCCAAAAGCTGTGACCGCGGAGAAGAAACCCGCAAAGACGCCGCCGCCGTCATTCTGTACACCGCTGAAAAGGCCACACAAATGGCGCTGCAAGCCATTCAAACTCTCGGCGGCAACGGCTACATCAACGACTACCCGACAGGCCGCCTACTTCGCGATGCCAAGCTTTACGAGATTGGCGCTGGCACCTCTGAGGTTCGCCGTATGCTGATCGGTCGAGAACTGTTTAACGAAACCCGCTAAGTGATTGGAGACCTGCTATGACCGTGCTTAACACCCGTGTCGACAAACACAGCGCTGAGTTTCAGGAAAACTACCAGGCCCTGGCCAAAGAGGTCGAGGCACTGCGCAACAAGTCGGAAGAAATTGCCCAGGGCGGTGGTGAAAAAGCGCGTGAGCGCCATCACCAGCGCGGAAAAATGCTGGCCCGCGAGCGTATCGACGCCCTGCTGGACCCCGGCGCCGCCTTTTTGGAAATCGCCCAGCTGGCGGCTGAAGGAGTCTACGGCGAGTCCGTGCCTGCGGCGGGCGTCATCGCCGGTATCGGGCAGGTCTGCGGCATCGAATGTATGATTGTCGCCAATGATGCCACGGTTAAAGGCGGCTCCTATTACCCCCTGTCTGTCAAAAAGCACCTGCGCGCGCAGACGATCGCCGAACAAAACCACTTACCCTGCATCTATCTGGTGGACTCCGGCGGTGCCAACCTGCCCCGCCAGGATGAGGTTTTTCCAGACCGCGAACACTTCGGCCGTATTTTCTATAACCAGGCGAATATGTCGGCGAAGAATATTCCTCAAATCGCCGTGGTGATGGGCTCCTGTACTGCCGGTGGCGCCTATGTGCCTGCCATGGCTGACGAGACCATTATTGTTAAGCAGCAGGGCACCATCTTTCTGGCTGGCCCTCCGCTGGTAAAGGCGGCAACGGGGGAAGTGGTCACGGCCGAAGAGCTTGGCGGCGCCGACGTGCATTGCCGTGAGTCGGGCGTTGCTGATCACTACGCGGAAAACGATGAGCATGCCCTGCAGCTGGCCCGACAGGCCGTCTCAAAGCTCAATCGCCAAAAGCCGCAACAGCTGGAGCAATGCGAAACCAAAGCACCGCTCTACGCCGCCGATGAACTCTACGGCGTTATTCCCAACGATAGCCGCAAGCCCTTCGATGTGCGCGAAGTGATCGCGCGTATTGTTGACGGCTCCGACTTCGACGAATTTAAGGCGCTGTTTGGCAGCAGTTTGGTCTGTGGCTTCGCGCGGCTATACGGCTACCCGGTGGGCATCGTCGCGAACAATGGCATTCTGTTCAGTGAATCTGCACAAAAGGGCGCCCACTTTATCGAGCTGTGTGCACAGCGCAAGATCCCGCTGATATTCCTGCAGAACATCACCGGCTTTATGGTAGGAAAGCAGTACGAAGCCGGCGGCATTGCTCGTCACGGCGCAAAAATGGTGATGGCAGTCGCTTGCGCCCAGGTTCCAAAATTCACCGTCGTTATCGGCGGCTCCTACGGAGCGGGCAATTACGGTATGTGTGGCCGCGCGTATGAGCCGCGCTTTATGTATATGTGGCCCAACGCGCGCATCGGCGTGATGGGCGGCGAACAAGCGGCCGGTGTACTGGCCGACATTAAACGCGCGCAATACCAACGCCAGGGCGAGAGCTGGAGCGATGAACAGGAGCAGGCCTTCAAACAGCCGATCCTGGATAAATTTGCCGAGCAGAGCCATCCCTTCTATGCCTCGGCACGATTGTGGGACGACGGTGTTATCGACCCTGCAGATACCCGCCGTGTGCTGGGCATGAGTTTGTCTGCCAGCTTAAATAAAACCATCGACGACAGCCGCTTCGGCGTCTTCCGGATGTAGGAGTGCAGCCCATGACAGATGCGACCCTTATCTGCGACGTCGACCAACGCGGCGTCGCGACTCTCACGCTTAACCGGCCAGCACTTCACAACGCCTTTGACGATAGCCTTATCGCAGAGATACATGCCGCACTGACGACGCTGGCGGCCAACCCCGCGGTGCGCTTGCTGATATTAGCCGCCAACGGGAAGAGTTTTTCTGCCGGTGCCGACGCCAACTGGATGCGGCGCATGGCCAACTACAGCGTAGAGGAAAATCTGCGCGACGCTCGCGCATTAGCGGCCCTGCTAGATGCGCTGAACGGCTTCCCCCATCCGACCATCGCCCGGGTAAACGGCGCGGCCTTTGGCGGCGGTGTCGGCCTGGTCAGCTGCTGCGATATGGCGATTGGAAATACGCGAGCAAGCTTCTGCCTGAGCGAAGTAAAGATTGGCCTGATCCCCGCGACCATCAGCCCCTACGTGATCAACGCTATCGGTGGGCGCGCCGCGCGCCGCTATTTTCTTAGCGCCGAGCGATTCGACGCCAACACCGCCACCGAACTAGGGCTGCTGAGTGAGTGTGTCGATGACGACCAGCTCGACGCCCGCCTGGAGCAACTGGTTGCACAGCTGCTCGCCAATGGCCCCTGCGCCATGCGGGCGGCGAAACAGCTAGTGTTGGACTATCAAAATTGCGAAACCAATAGCGCGCTGATCGAAGATAGCTGTCAGCGCATCGCCGATATTCGCGTCTCCCCCGAGGGGCAAGAAGGCCTGACCGCCTTCCTGGAAAAACGCCAAGCTGCTTGGCATAGCGGAGAGTAAAATGTTCAATAAAATCCTGATCGCCAACCGCGGCGAAATCGCTTGTCGGGTCATCGCCACAGCCAAACGCCTGGGCGTCGCAACCGTTGCCGTATACAGCGATGCCGACCGCAACGCCCAGCACGTTGCCCAGGCCGATGAGGCCTACTATATCGGCCCTTCAGCCGCGGCTGAATCTTACCTCTGCGCCGACAAAATTCTCGACGTCGCACAGCGCAGCGGCGCCGAAGCCGTCCACCCCGGCTACGGTTTTCTGTCGGAAAACGCTGACTTCTGTCGAGCATGTGATGCCGCTGGCATCGTCTTTATTGGGCCGCCTGTCAGCGCAATTGAGGCCATGGGTTCCAAGTCGGCAGCGAAGGCGATTATGAGCGAGGCCGCCGTGCCGCTGCTGCCAGGCTACCACGGGGACGACCAGGACGACGCGCTGCTAAAACAGGCGGCGGCCGATATTGGCTACCCGGTGTTACTCAAGGCCAGCGCCGGTGGCGGCGGTAAAGGCATGCGCATTATCTGGCAAGCCGAGGACTTTGACAGCGCTTTGGCGGCCACCCGCCGCGAGGCCATCAATGCATTTGGCGATGACAAAATGCTGGTGGAAAAATACCTCACCGGCCCTCGCCACGTGGAAATTCAGGTATTTTGTGACGGCCACGGCAATGCCGTTCATGTGTTTGAACGCGACTGCTCGCTGCAACGCCGCCACCAAAAAGTCATTGAAGAGGCGCCGGCCCCAGGCATGAGCGCGTCACTGCGTGAGGCGATGGGCGACGCCGCCGTGCAGGCCGCAAAAGCGATTGGCTACCGCGGCGCGGGTACGGTGGAGTTTCTGCTTAACAGCGACAACAGTTTCTATTTTATGGAAATGAATACCCGCCTGCAGGTAGAACACCCCGTCACTGAAATGATCAGCGGCCAGGACTTGGTGGAGTGGCAGCTTCTGGTCGCCAGCGGTGAGACACTGCCCTGCCAACAACAGGACCTGCAAATTCGCGGACACGCCTTTGAAGCCAGGCTCTACGCCGAAGACCCCGAGCAACAGTTCTTGCCGCAGACGGGACGCTTGAACACCCTGCACTTTCCCACTGAAAACGCCCATACTCGCGTCGACTCAGGGGTCATTGCTGGCGATACCATCAGCATGTACTACGACCCCATGATCGCCAAATTGGTCGTGTGGGATGAAGACCGCGAGCGTGCGCTCAAACGCTTACAACAGGCACTGTGTGAATGTCATATTGATGGCCTGACCACGAACAGAGACTTCCTGTATCAACTGGCCAGCCACACTGCCTTTGAAGCCGCGGACTTTGACACCGGCTTCATCGACAAACACTACGACGATATGCGCCGCGACGAGCAACAGCGTCAAGCGGAGCAACAGCCCCAGCTACACGCCCTAGCCGCTCTCCACTACCTGCTTTGCGAAAGCACTCAGTGCAGTAGCGACTCACCCTGGAAACAGGACAGTTGGCGCTTGAACCTATCCCGCTCACGTGAACTCGCGTTAACGATCGACGGGCAGCGAGTCAATGTTGGCGTCAGCCACCTCAGTGATGGCTGGGCCTTAACCATCGATGGCCAGAGCTTCCACGTGAACGGTAACCTCGATGGCAGCAGTGTGACGGTGGAAATCAATGGCTGTAGAAAACAGCTGCGCCGCAGCACCAAAGACGATTATCTGTTGTTCACCGAACGTGGCCAGGCATTGCGCTGTGAGCCCCATCGCTATCAAAGTGCCAGCGACGAGCAACATGGCGGGCTGCTAGCGCCGATGAATGGGCGCATCGTCAGTCTGTTGGTAGAGCCCATGCAGTCAGTCCAACAGGGCGATGTACTGATGATTATGGAAGCCATGAAAATGGAACACAGCGTGACCGCGCCATCAGCCGGCCACGTTGCCAGCTTCCACTTCGGCGAAGGTGACCTGGTTGAGGGTGGCGCCAGCTTACTCAGTTTCGAGGAGGCCTAGCCATGCTCCCCAATAGCGTAAAGCTGGTAGAAGTCGGCCCCCGCGACGGCTTACAGAATGAAAAACACGCCATCAGCGTTGCCGACAAAGTGGCTTTGATTCAGCGGCTTGCAAACGCTGGCGTCAAGCATATTGAAGCCGGTAGCTTCGTGAACCCCAAGTGGGTGCCGCAAATGGCCAACAGCGAAGCAGTGTTTGCCGCCCTTCCCGACGACGAGGTCTGTTACAGCGCATTGACGCCCAACCTGCAGGGACTCGACCGCGCGCTCGCCGCTGGGGCAAAGGAAGTGGCGGTATTTGCCGCCGCGTCGGAGGGCTTCTCGCAAAAGAATATCAATTGCAGTATTGCCGACAGCCTCAAGCGCTTCGAAGCGGTAATGCAAAGAGCCAACGACGCCAAAATACGCGTGCGCGGCTATGTATCCTGCGTGCTCGGCTGTCCTTATGACGGCAGCGTTTCACCAGAGAAGGTCCTCGAGGTGAGCCGGGAAATGCTGGCGATGGGCTGCTACGAAATATCGCTGGGCGACACCATTGGTGTGGGCACCCCCGCGTCGATGAACCGTTTACTCGACTGTTTGCTTGCCGAAATATCACCCGAGCAGCTCGCCGTGCATTGTCACGACACCTATGGTCAGGCGCTGGTCAACATCTACGCGGCAATGCTGCGCGGCATTGCGACCATCGATAGTTCGGTTGCCGGCTTAGGGGGCTGTCCCTACGCAAAAGGGGCGTCGGGCAATGTGGCAAGTGAGGATGTTGTGTACCTGCTCAGCGGCCTCGGCATTCACCACGGCATTGACCTGTCTGCGCTTATCGATGCGGGTAACGCTATCTCGGCGACCTTGGGCCGCCCGAACCAATCCCGAACCGCACAAGCGCTGACGGAGCAGTCAGCGTAGCGGATCAGTAATTGTCAGTGGTGATGGTGCTCCATTGACTGGCCAGCACCATCAGTCGCCCCCGAGTGACCACCGTGCGAACCAAACAGGGTCGACGCGGAAAAGACCGCCCACAGGATCATGAATACCGCAACGGTATTTCGAAAGAAGCTGTTGCGCAGCCATGCCAGTGCACTGCGCTGCGCGGCACTGACTGCCAACATCGCCGGAAGCGTGCCCAGGCCAAAGAAAAACATCAGTGCCGCCGACTGCGACGCGCTGCCACTGGTACTGGCCCACGCCAGGCTGCTGTATATCAGCCCACAGGGCAAAAAGCCCCACAGTACACCCAGCGCCAGCGCTTTGGGCAAACGATCAGCCGGCAATAGTTTCACGGTAAGCGGCTGGATACGACGCCAAATTTTCGCGCCGCCGCGTTCAATAAGGCCACCACCCCGCCACCAGCCTGCCAGTGCGACCGCGACCATAATCAGTAGCACGCTCGCCAATAATCGCAACGCCTTGCCAACGACCATAAACTCCGCGCCGAGCCACGCGGCAATACCGCCGCCGATCGCGCCAATAAGGGCGTAGCTGCTGATTCGACCAAATTGAAAGCCCAGCATTAAGGTTGGCGATCGCCCCGCGCTGGACGCCGCGCTAAGCGCGCTGATGGCACCGCACATTCCCAAGCAGTGCGGGCTGCCCATCAAGCCGAGCATAAACGCCGCCGTGTAATTGATGTTACTGGGATCAATCATCGTTTTTGTCTGCGCGCTTCTTACGGCGTTCGTCATCGTAGAGAATCCGCTGCGCCTCGCGGTCAAGATCGTCAAATTGACGATGATTCACCGCCCAAAAAAAGAGCGCGCAAATGGCGATGAAAAACACCAACGCGACCGGAAGTAGAATATATAAACTAGACACTGGCCAACTCCACATGCTGAGCATTCAGCGATCGCTGTTGTTCTTGCCTATCCAAACGCAGGGCATTTAACACCACGACCAGCGAGCTCAACGACATACCGATTGCTGCTAACCACGGCGGCACCAAGCCCGCTGCGGCCGCTGGCAAGGCCGTGCCGTTATACAGCAAGGCCCAGAATATATTTTGCCGAAGAATACGCCCCATCTTGGCGGATTTGGTAAACAACAACTCGATCAAGCTTAAGCGATCACTCAATAGCGCCACATCTGCACAGGAGCGCGTCAGGTCACTCGCCCCCGCCATCGCTACTGAGACATCGGCGGCGGCAATAACCGGCGCATCATTAACGCCATCACCGACCATAAGCACCGTGCCGCCCATTGCCTGCAGTGAGCTAATACGGGCCAGTTTATCGGCAGCCGTGCAGCCCGCTTGATACTCATCAAAGCCCAGCGCGTTGGCGAGAACGGCGACTTGCTCAGAGCTGTCACCGCTTAACAACACACTGCGCACACCGCGCTGCTTTAAAAAGGCAAGCGCCTGCGCAGCGCCTTCACGCAGGGTGTCTTCAAGGAAAAAACGCGCCGCAAGTTTGCCGTTTTTAGCAAGGTACACCGTCATCAGCTCATCGCTATCACCTTGCTCGGCAAGGCCGCAAAACTCACGTCGGCCAATTTTATAGCTGTCGCCATCAATAATGGCGCTAATTCCCTGCCCGGCCTGCAAATCGAGCTGACTGGGCGCCAGCGCTGTCAGTGCGTACCCCGCAGCACCGAGGGCATCGACTGAAAAAGCCTGCGCAATCGGGTGGCTGGATGGCGCTTCAAGTGCGGCGGCAATACTCAGTGCCTGGCATTCGTCTAACTCGCCGGCAAGCTCCACTTTCAACAGGCGAGGACGGCCCTCGGTAAGCGTGCCGGTTTTATCAAAAATAACATGGCTGATGCCTGCAAAATTCTCAAGCACCGCCGCATTGGCAACCAAGGCTCCGCGGCGACGCAGGCCGCTGACCGCCGCAGAATAACTGCTGGGGGTTGCCAGCGACAACGCACAGGGGCAGCTCACCACAAGCACCGCAAGCGCGGTGAGAAAAGCGCTGTGGCCAGGGTTGAAAGACCAATAGGTGTAGGCCGCCGCTGCGCAGAACAACACAAACAAGGTGAAGTAGCCACTGATCCGGTCGGCGAGCTCTGCTATAGGGGGTTTAGCAAGGCGCGCACTGTCGAGCAACTGATCAATTTGCGACAAGCGACTTTGCTCTGGGTGGCCCTGGAGGCGAAGACACAAGCTGCCATCAATATTGTGGCTACCCGCCAGTACGGTATCGCCGGGCACTTTACTGCGCGGCATAAACTCGCCGGTGAAGGCGCTATCCTCAACACTACTCTGCCCGCTGACGACCACACCATCTACGGGCACCAGCTCACCGGGCTGCACCAGCAGCTCATCGCCATCCTGGAGTGCCGACAGCGCCACCCACTGGTTTGCACCGTCGGGCGCAACTTTCCTTGCTGTGAGGGGAAGTAGTGGTCGAATCGAGGATTCGCGGCGCAACTGCACCGCATTTTGCAGGTAGCGGCTAAGCAGCAAGAAAAAGCAAAACATGCTCACCGTATCGAAATAGACGTGACCTTCCCCGCTCACCGTCGCCCTTAGGCTGGCACCATAGGCGGCGAGCATAGCGATGGACACCGGCACGTCCATGCCCGCTCGGCCTGCCTTGATACCCCGCCACGCGCCGGAAAAAAACGGTTGTGCGGAATACAAAATCACGGGCGTGGCAATCGCCAAACTAAACCAACGCAGCAATTGCCGGATATCGGTGTCGATGCCTTGAAAGTCGCCAGCGTATAGTGCAATGGCAGTCATCATTAACTGCATCATCGCCACACCAGCCAAACCCAGGCGCCTTAACAGGCTTTTCTGTCCTTCTTGCAACTGCTGGAGATGGACCTCGGCGGACCAGGGTTGAACGCCATAGCCGAGCTGATGAACCGACGCAAAAATCTCGCTGAGCTGAACCTGGGCGGGACACCACTCCACTGTTGCCATGCCGCGCTGCAAATTGACACGGACTGCGTTGACACCGTCGATTGCACCGAGGCGGTTTTCGATCAACCAGGCGCAGGCCGCACAATGCATATCACTGACACTGAGCTGGCTCTGCCAACATTCACCATCGGGGTGGGAGAACTGCTCGAATACGGCGGGAGAATCGTATTGCAGATAATCTTCAGCGCTGGCCGCAGGGCGGTTAGCTTGCTGGTCCCGCATTCGGTAGTAGTCGTCCAGACCCGCTCCCAATATGCATTCCGACACTGCGACGCAGGCCGGGCAGCACATCAACCGCTCTTGGCCATCGATAATTAAGCTGTAGCGGCCTTTCGCTGGCAACGGCTCACCGCAATGAAAGCAGCTTGTCTCAGCCACCGATACGGCTCACCAATAGGGCTTCCCGACGGCTATTCAGATCGACCTCTCCCTTTAAGCGCCAACTTTCCGCCTCGGGCAAACCGACACTCTGTAAGGTCAGATACCAACGTCCCTGCGGAAGCGTGTCGACATCTACGCGATAGCCGCCCTGAGACTCACGAGACAACACCACGCTGTGATCAAGCTCCTGGCTGGTCGGGTGTTGTAACAGCAACTGCACATGGTCTGGCCATGACACGGTATTGCCGGAGAGCTCGAGGAGAATACTGCCACCCGAAGCAAAATCGATCGCCGCCGAAATATTACTCTCCGCGGCGCGGCGATCCTGCGACAAGCGCTGGTTAATCGCCAAACCTTCTTTGTAGTAATCGTCGGCAACCAGGTTATCGGCGTGCTTCATCGAAATGGCGACGGTGGACAGCCCCGCCACCACGACAGCGCCTGGCAGTACAATTAAGAACCACGGCCAAAACTGGCGATACCAAGGGGTGTTAGCGGCGGCATTCATAGGCACAATTTAACCTTAACGCTGAGGAACCGGACCAAAGAAACTGCTTTCAACTTCGGCAACACTGCTCTCCTTGTCCATTTGCCGTACGCTGATCGTGATCGGCGAACGACTGGAAGGAAGGCTGTCTGCGCGAGCCTGCAGTCGCATTGGTAAGTCTAAGAGTTCCCCGGATTGTAAACTGATTTCCTGCTTGTGGAAGTTTTCGAAGTTTATTTCACTCTCGACAACGACCTGATAGCGATGCTCCTGCTGCGTTTTATTCGCGATCTTTACGGTGTAGCTATTTTCAATCATGCCGTCCTGTACTTCGGTGAATAGCGCCTGACGGTCGCGCAGCACGCTTAATTCAATCACATCGCGGTCAGCAATATTATAGGCTAACAGCCCCACCATCAGCGTCATCGCTACCACATAACCCAGCAGGCGCGGACGCATGATATGGGTCTTCTTGCCCTTTAAGCTATTTTCCGTCGCGTAGCGAATCAGCCCGGGCTCGTAACCCATTTTATCCATTACCGAGTTGCAGGCATCCACACACAAGGCACAGCCAATACACTCGTATTGAAGGCCATCGCGAATATCGATCCCTGTAGGACAGACTTGCACACACAACTGGCAATCTATGCAATCACCCAGGCAAACGTCCTGGGATTGCGCTTCCCGTTTCCGTGAGCCACGGGGTTCACCGCGCTTACTGTCGTAACTGATAATTAGCGTATCGGGGTCGAACATCGCTGATTGAAAGCGCGCGTAAGGACACATATACATGCACACTTGCTCACGCATCCAACCGGCATTGAGATAGGTCGCGGCGGTAAAGAACGCGATCCAGAAGAAAGCCCAGCCATTCGCTGAGAGGTCAATAAAGTCGACGGCAAGCTCTCTAACGGGGGTAAAGTAGCCGACAAAGGTGAAGCCGGTTAAAAATGCAAAGCCCAGCCACATGGAGTGTTTGTACGCCTTCTTGCGCAGCTTTTCGAAGGACCAGGGCGCCGCGTCAAGCTTGATACGCTGGTTCCGCGTTCCCTCAGCCTTCTGCTCCATCCACATAAAGATACTGGTCCATACGGTCTGCGGGCAGCTGTAGCCGCACCACACTCGACCAGCGAGGTTGGTCACCGCGAAAAGACCAAAGGCAGCGATGATCAATACCCAGGCCAACATCGTCATATCTTGTGGCCAAAAGGTGAGCCCGAGAACATGAAATTGCCGCGCGGGCAGGTCAAACAGGACCGACTGTCGGCCGTCCCAGTTCAACCACGGTAGAATGATATAGCCCAACAACAGCGGCCAACCGGTGAATACGCGAATGCGCTGATAAAACCCTTCAATTGCGCGAGTGTATATTTTTTCTCGCTTTTGGTAGAGATCGATTTCCCCAACTTCCGCGGGGACTACAATTTCTACCGCTAGGTTTTCTGGCTTTGTTTCACTACCGCCAGCCGGTTGCCGCTCCTGAGTGTTCATAGCAGATTATGGTTCCTCTTCTGCAAGCTGATAAACATAGGCACTGAGTAGGTGGATCTTCGCTGCGCTCAAATTGTCAGCATGCGCCGGCATTTTTCCTGACCGGCCATTGGCGATACTGTGGATAATCTTGCCGGTGTCACCACCGTACAGCCAAATGTCGTCATTCAACCGGGGGGCACCCATAGCAATATTGCCCTCGCCCGATGCACCGTGACAGCCTGCACACAACATGGTGAACTTCTCGCGCGATTCGGCATGCTCCGCCGAGGCACTCGCCTGAGCATCGCGTAAGCTTTGCACGTAAGCCCCCATCGACTTGACTCCCTCGGCGCCGAGTACTGACTGCCAACCAGGCATCATGCCACTGCGACCATCGCGAATAGAGTGAGCAATTTGATCCGGACTGCCTCCGTACAACCAGTCGTTGTCGGTCAAGTTCGGAAAGCCGTAGCTCCCTTTTGCATCATTGCCGTGGCAAATCGCACAGTTATTGGCGAACACCCGCTTGGCAATACGCATCGCTTTTGGGTCGGCAACCAAGGCCTCGGCATCTTTCTGCATAAACTCAGCGTAGAGCGCTTCGTTCTTTTGCTTTGCCGCATCCACATTGCCCTGCCACTGCGAAACCGACGTCCAATTCAACAGGCCGGGGAATTTACCCATGCCAGGGTAGGCCAACAGGTAGCCCGCACCGAACACCATGCTGAGCACAAACATCTTGATCCACCAAGATGGCATAGGATTATCGTATTCCTCGATACCATCGTAAATGTGACCTGTTGTCGCACCGTCTTTATGCTGATTGATCTTGCGATTTGACAGCAGAAGCCATGCCAAAAGCACATAGGAGACTGCCGTTAGGACAATGATCCAGCCACTCCAAAAATCACTCATCTCGGCTCTCCTGCTTGGCTTTACTTTCGTCTACAAATGGCAGCTGAGCTGCTTCGTCATACATCGATTTACGGCTTCTTCTATACACGTTGAAACACACACCCATGAAAGCCAGGAACAGCAACAACGTTGATAACGCACGTAGATTGTCTTGATCAAACATACATCCTCCTCAACGCTTGTACTTGATTAGTGTTCCCAGCTGCTGCAAGTAGGCAACCATGGCGTCGATCTCTTTCTTACCTTCCACTTGGGAGGCCGCTGTGGCGATGTCATTATCGGTGTAGGGCACACCTACTTTGCGCAGTGCTCGCATTTTCTTCCCAACTTCATCGCCATCGATCTCGTTCTTAAACAGCCAGGGATACGACGGCATAATGGATTCGGGCACGACATCGCGCGGGTTATACAAGTGAGCACGGTGCCACTCGTCGCTATAACGTCCACCTAGACGCGCCAAATCGGGCCCTGTTCGCTTGGAGCCCCACAGGAAGGGGTGTTCGTAAACCGATTCACCGGCAACAGAGTAGTGTCCATAGCGCTCTGTTTCAGAGCGCATAGGGCGAACCATTTGCGAATGACATACGTGGCAGCCTTCACGGATATAGATATCTCGGCCGGTTAGCTGCATCGCGTTTAATGGTTTCAAGCCAGCAATCGGCTCTGTCGTTTGCTTTTGGAAGAAAAGCGGCACGATCTCCACCAAGGCTCCAAAACTAATGGCGACAATGATAAAAATAATCATCAAGCCGATATTTTTCTCGACGACGTCGTGATTCATGCTTCAGCCCCCGCAGTATTTGCCACCAGTTCCTTAGTTTCTTTGCTGGAAATGGTTTTCCAAACGTTCCAAGCCATCAACAACATGCCGACTAGGAACAGGAACCCACCAAACAGTCGCACTACGTAGCCTGGGTGGCTGGCGATAACCGATTCAGCAAAGCTGTAGGTCAGGCTGCCATCGGCGTTGTAGGCGCGCCACATCAGGCCCTGAACAATGCCGTTTACCCACATGGATGCGATGTAAAGCACGGTACCGATGGTGGATAGCCAAAAGTGTGTATTGATCATATTGACGCTGTACATTTGCTTGCGATCAAAGAGCACGGGAATCAAGTGATAAACCATGCCGATGGAGATCATCGCCACCCAGCCCAATGCGCCCGAATGAACATGACCAATCGTCCAGTCAGTGTAATGAGAAAGAGAGTTAACGGTTTTGATCGACATCATCGGACCTTCAAACGTCGACATACCGTAGAAAGAAAGCGACACAATCAGGAAGCGCAGAATGGGGTCAGTGCGCAGTTTGTGCCAGGCACCACTGAGGGTCATCATACCGTTGATCATACCGCCCCATGAGGGTGCCAGCAGAATCAGCGACATCACCATACCCAGGCTCTGTGCCCAGTCAGGCAGCGCGGTATAGTGAAGGTGATGAGGGCCAGCCCAGATGTATACAGAGACCAACGCCCAGAAGTGAACGATCGATAGCCGATATGAGTAGACCGGACGCCCAGCCTGCTTAGGAACGAAGTAGTACATCAT
>NZ_CAXGPO010000015.1:0-60585 GCF_964011655.1 uncultured Spongiibacter sp.
AGCGCGCATAAGAGGGGTGGGGCATGGAAGTGCAAGAGGCAGTCACTCAACACACTGAGCGGGTAAACCTGCTTGGAATGACGCGCTCAAAAATGGAGGCTTGGTTGGTCTCCATTGGCGAGAAGCCCTTCCGTGCCCAGCAAATCCTGAAGTGGATTCACCACTCCGGTGTTGACGATTTCGAGCAAATGAGCAACCTCGGTAAGGCGCTGCGTGCCAAGCTGGGTGAGCTTGCCGAGATTCGTCCGCCAAAAGTGGTGCGCCAGCTCGACTCCAAAGACGGCACGCGAAAGTGGGCGATTGAAGTCGGCGGCAATAATTTAGTTGAAACGGTGTTTATTCCCGACGGCCAACGCGGCACGTTGTGCGTGTCATCTCAGGTCGGCTGCAGTCTCGATTGCAGTTTTTGTTCAACGGGTAAACAGGGTTTCCAGCGGGATCTCACCGCCTCAGAGATCCTCGGCCAGGTGTGGCTAGCAATCAAATCCTACGATGCCTTTGGCCCCGGTAAGAATCGCGTCGTCACCAATGTAGTGATGATGGGCATGGGTGAGCCCCTGCTGAATTTTGAGAATGTGGTGGATGCCACCAACCTGATGATGGACGACTTTGGTTACGGTTTGTCCAAGCGCCGGGTTACGCTCAGCACATCGGGTGTGGTGCCTATGCTGGATAAGCTGGGCGACGTATCAGAGGTGTCACTGGCGGTGTCACTTCACGCCCCTAATGACGCGCTCCGCAATGAGTTGGTGCCCATCAACCGCCGCTATCCTATTGCAGAATTGTTGGCGGCATGTCGTCGTTACCTCGATAAGCAGCCCGACAAACATCGTGTGGTCACCGTAGAGTACACCCTTATTGCAGGGGTTAATGACAGCATGGATCAGGCAAGAGAGCTTGCTCAGGTCTTGCGTGATTTACCCTGTAAGGTCAATCTTATCCCCTTTAACCCTTTTTCTCTGTCAGACTATCAGCGGCCGTCGAAGTCGGCGGTATCGCGATTTTGGCAGGTGATGACCGACGCCGGTTACGTGACGACGGTGAGAACGACGCGTGGCGACGATATTGACGCCGCCTGCGGCCAGCTAGCCGGCCAGGTGCAAGACCGCACTCGTCGCGCAGAGCGTCATCGTCGAAAAGCGGAAGAAACACAAATCATTCGGGTGATGTAAAGGGGGCACAGGTGCCAGCAGGACCGAAAAAGTACCCATTAATCGTGAGCTGTGCGTTGGCGGTGCTACTGTCCGCGTGTGTAACGACTCACAAGGGCGGCTTCGCCGAGAAAGCCGACGAGCAAAAAGCTTACGAGACCTCACTCCAGCTCGCGAAAAGTTATATCGCCCAAGGCAATTGGGAGCAGGCAAAGCGCCACCTTCAATACGTTGAAGAGAGCAACCCCCATAACGCCGAAACCATGGAAGCCCTCGCTCTGGTATACCAGAATACCGGAGAGCTGGAGATGGCTGAGAAGTATTACCGGCGCGCAGTGGCTGAAGCACCTAAATCGATGCGCATCCGCAACAATTTTGCGGCGTTTTTGTACCAGCAAGAGCAGTATCGCGAGGCCGCTGAGAACCTCGAAATTGTTACCGCTGAACTACTTTACGAACGCCGTTTGGAAGCCTTTATCAACCTTGGGCGCTGCTACCTGAAGCTGGATGAATTGCCCAAGGCTGAAGCCGCCTTTAAGCGTGCACTCCTGATGCAAAGCAGCAATGCGCAAGTTCTGCTGTCGATGGCTGAAGTGACCTATCGTCAGAATAAATACCCGGAATCCCAGCGCTTTTACGATGCGTTTCGCGAGCAGGGCGTTCGCCCCTCGGCGGCGTCGCTGTGGTTGGGAATTCGCCTGGCTCAGATCTTTGACGACCGCGATGCCTATGCCAGCAATGTACTGGCGTTAAAAAATCTTTACCCTAAATCAGAAGAATATCTGCTGTATAAAGCCTCGCTAAACTCGGTGGGGCAGTAAGGGCTATGGGCCAAGGTTCAAACGGCAACTATACCGCGCCGCCCGGGTCCGTGTTGCTCGATGCACGGCTGAGCGCCGGCAAAAGCGTTGAAGAGGTGGCTGAGGCGCTTAACCTGTTGAAGACCCACGTTGAGGCGCTGGAGAGTAACGACTACTCCCGTTTTAACTCGCCAATGTTTGCCCGGGGATATATACGCAGCTACGCGCGTTATTTTGGGCTGGACGAAGCACCGCTGCTCAATGACTGCGAACGTATTTGTCGCCGCGATGAAGAGCAGGCCGCCAAAAAGCGCCCCCAGGGACAAACGCGCGCGCCGGGTCAGGCGAAGTTACTGTTTGCCCTGCTGGGAACGCTGCTGATTTGGGGGTTGAGTGTGCTGCTCTTCAACGGCCAAAAACAGCCGGAAATACAGCTCAGCTTGATTGAGGAGCGCTATGCGCCGCTGGTAGAGTTGCGCGCGAGGCCGTCGCTGGGTGAGTCGCTGCTACAACTTCCGGACAGCGGCACGGCCCCGCGAGTCCCACCCGAACTATTGCATGATGTCAGCATGACGCTGCTCGCCGACGAAACGGTCTGGGTGGAAGTGCGCGATGCCAACAACGCTATGCAGTTCAGCGGCAATATTGACGCTGGGCAAAAGCAGGAACTCGACCTCCAAGGGCCAGTGCAAATCGCCATAGCGTATTGGCCGGCACTGGAAATTACCTACAACCAGCAGGCTGTTGACCTCAATGGCTTGGCAGAAAGCAACGCCGTGCGTGTGCAGATTGGTGAATTATGAAGATGGAATCACCCATTAATCGCCGCAAGTCTCGCCAGATATTTATCGGCGATGTCGCTGTGGGCGGCGACGCACCGATTTCGGTGCAGAGTATGACGAATACCGACACCTGTGATGTCGACGCGACGGTGGCCCAAATTCGACGTCTGGAAGATGCCTGTGCAGATATCGTGCGGGTTTCGGTGCCGAGCATGGACGCCGCAGAAGCCTTTAAGAAAATCCGCGAGCAAGTCAATGTGCCGCTGGTGGCCGATATTCACTTCGATCACAAAATTGCCTTGAAGGTCGCGGAATACGGCGTGGATTGCCTGCGCATCAACCCGGGCAATATCGGCAGGGAAGATCGCGTGCGCGCTGTTATCGACGCCGCAAAAGCACGCAATATACCCATTCGTATTGGCGTGAATGCCGGGTCATTGGAAAAAGAGCTGCAGCGCAAGTATGGCGAGCCCACTCCCGAGGCATTGGTGGAGTCGGCGATGCGCCACATCGACATTCTCGATCGTCTCGACTTTCAAGACTACAAGCTGAGTGTGAAGGCCTCCGATGTCTTTATGGCGGTGGCGGCCTATCGGCAAATAGCCAGTCAAATTGAACAGCCTCTGCACCTGGGTATTACCGAGGCCGGTGGCTTGCGCGGTGGCACCGTCAAGTCTGCCGTGGGCTTGGGCATGCTATTAATGGATGGCATCGGCGATACAATTCGAGTGTCTTTGGCTGCCGATCCGGTAGAGGAAGTAAAAGTTGGTTACGAAATCCTCAAGAGCCTGAAGCTGCGCACCAAGGGCATCAATTTCATCGCGTGTCCGAGTTGTTCCCGCCAAAACTTTGATGTTATTGGCACCATGAACGAACTTGAATCGCGCTTGGAAGATGTCACCACGCCTCTCGATGTCGCCGTGATCGGCTGTATTGTTAATGGCCCTGGTGAAGCGAAAGAAGCGGAAATTGGTCTGACTGGCGGTACGCCCAATAACCTGGTGTACGTTAACGGCCAGAAAGATCACAAAGTGCAAAACCCCGAGTTGGTGGATCACCTTGAAAAACTGATCCGCGAAAAAGTGGCTCTCAAAGAACAACAAGACAAGGACCTGATCGCCCGCAGCTAAGCATCGGGTGCAGTGGTAATAGGTAAACACTTGGCTAGAATTCAATCGATCCGCGGGATGAATGACATCCTCCCCGAGGACTCGCCGTTATGGCAGTACCTAGAGTCCACAGTAGCGGCGCTGTTGGCGCGCTACGGCTACCGGGAAATTCGCTTCCCCATTTTGGAGCAAACCGAGCTGTTTAAGCGCTCTATTGGCGAGGTTACTGATATCGTCGAGAAGGAGATGTATACCTTCGAAGACCGCAACGGCGATAGCCTGACTTTGCGCCCGGAAGGCACCGCAAGCTGTGTGCGCGCCTGCGATCAAAATGGTTTGCTGCACAATCAAGTTCAGCGGCTGTGGTATGCCGGGCCGATGTTTCGTCACGAGCGCCCGCAGAAGGGGCGCTTGCGTCAATTTCATCAAATTGGTGTCGAAACCTTTGGTTTAAATGGCCCGGACATTGACGCCGAGCTAATTTTGCTCAGCGCACGCCTGTGGCAGCAGTTGGGAATCAGCGATGCCCTGACGCTGGAATTAAACAGCATTGGCAACAGCGAGTCCCGCGGCCGCTATCGCCAGGCCTTGGTGGATTATCTCAGCCAGTATAAAGACCAGCTAGACGCTGACAGCCAGCGTCGTTTGGACACCAATCCGATGCGGATTCTCGACAGTAAAGTGCCCGAAACTCAGGCTTTGCTGAGTGATGCGCCGTTATTGTCTGACTATTTAGACGATGCCTCCAAGGCACACTTCGACGGTCTGTGCGCGCGCTTGGACGCGGCTGGCCTGAGTTACACCCTGAACCCGAAACTGGTAAGGGGGCTGGATTACTATGGCCTCACAGTGTTTGAATGGACGACGACGGCGCTGGGGGCTCAGGGAACGGTTTGCGCCGGCGGGCGCTACGATGGCCTGGTGCAACAATTGGGCGGCAAAGCGACCCCGGCGGTGGGCTTTGCAATGGGCTTGGAGCGGCTGTGTCTGCTGCTGGAAACCCTAGAGGCGTTGCCGGAATCAAAACCCCTTGCTGATGTCTATATCATCGCCAATGGCGAAGCCTGCGAAATTCGCGCTTTGAGCCTGGCGGAGTCTCTGCGAGACGCGCTGCCTGCGGTGAAGGTCGTGCTTAACTGTGGCGGTGGCAGCTTTAAAAGCCAGTTTAAGAAAGCGGATAAAAGTGGCGCCGCCGTGGCCGTTGTTCTCGGTGAAGACGAGCTGGCCAACGAGCAGGTAACGGTCAAGGTCTTGCGTGGTGAACCGAACCAGCAACAATTGGCTATCAGCGATCTGGCTGAACATATTAAAACAACGCTGTTGTAAGACAGCTGAAGGCTTGAGGAAGAACGTGGAAACCTACCGTACAGAAGAAGAACAAGTAGAAGCTATCAAGCATTGGTGGCGCGAAAACGGCAAGTCTACCGTGCTGGGCGTGGCCATTGCGCTGAGCTTGGTATTCGGCTGGCGTGGCTGGAATAACTATCAGGCTGACCGCGCTGCTGAGGCCTCGGTGCTCTATGAGAATCTGCTGCAGGCCGACGCCGCCGTGCAAAGTAACGGCAGCAAGCGCGAAACCGCTGAGCACTTGGCGAATACGCTAAAAGACGGGTTTTCAGGCCATAGCTATGCCCAATACGCGGCGCTTATCCAGGCGAAATATGCTGTCAATGACGGCGATTACGACGCTGCAGAAGCTGAGCTGAATTGGGTGTTGGCGCAGGGGCCAGATGCGGCGATAAAGGCGCAAACGCAGTTGCGCTTGGCTCGCGTTCAATTTGCCAAGGGCGAACTCGATGCCGCGCTGGCGATTGCTGAGGGGCTGAAAGACGGCAGTGCTGCTGTGCAGGCTCTGGAATTGCAGGGCGACGTGATGCGTGCGCAGGGCGACAAGGCTGCAGCGCTTGAGGCCTACCGCCAAGCTGACGCGATTAATCGTCAACAGGAAAACCCGCTGAATAATCCGCTGTTAAAAATGAAAATTAACAGCCTGGCCGCCGAACAAGGCGCTGACAAAAATACCACGGCTCAAAACTAGGAATGGCTATGTCACTGTTGCGCCCACTCGTATTTATTCTGCTAGGCAGTGTGCTGGCGGCCTGCTCCTCGACCCCGAAAAGCAGCGACCCCGCGCCGCTGACAAGCTTTGACGAGCAAAAACGACTCAAAAAGGCTTGGTCTTACTCTCTGGGAGATGGGCAAGGAGAGTCTTACTACCGTATTGCACCGGCTATCGATGGCGATGAAATTTTCATTGCCTCGGCAGATGGTGGTGTCGCGGCCTTGAATAAAAAGACCGGCAAAAAACTCTGGAAGGAATACCACGAGCTGAACATCTCCGGTGGCGTGGGTGTTGCCTCGACGCAGTTGTATGTGGGAACCGCCGACGGTGAAGTGGTCGCGTTGGATCGCCTCAGTGGCGACGAGCTGTGGCGCACGGCGGTCAGTGGTGAGGTACTTGGCGCACCGGCAGGCAATGGCAGCGTCGTTGTGGTGCAAACCTACAGCGGCTTGGTACATGGCCTGAATGCCGAATCGGGAGAGCGCCTGTGGACTTATACCTCGCAGGTTCCTCGCCTTACCATGCGCGGCACCAGCAGCCCGGTGATTGTTCGCGGTGTTGCCCTAGTGGGCTTGGCCAATGGCCGTATTGTTGCTCTGGACGCCGATACTGGCACCGTGCGTTGGGAACAGCGCGTAGCGGTCGCGCAGGGCAGTACCGAAATTGATCGTCTGGTCGACGTCGACGGCCGCTTGCTGTTGATTGAAAACGAGCAAATAGTGGTCGTTAACGGATATCAGGGCAAAGTGATCGCCATTGATATTGCCAGCGGCCGGCCGCTGTGGGCGAAAGACAATTCCAGCTACGTGGGCGCGGCCGAAGCACTCGGTAACATCTACGTGGTCGACGCCGAAGGCGGTGTTAGTGCGATTGCCGAAGGTGGCCAGAGCATTGTTTGGACGCAAACCGTATTGGCGCGTCGGCGCTTAACAGAGCCGGCGGCATTAAGCGGTGTTGTTGCGGTTGGCGATTTTGACGGCTACCTGCACCTGCTGGGCCAATTAGATGGCCAGCTTATCGGCCGCACGCGGGTAGACAGCGACGGCTTGCGAGCGCCCATGGCGGTGGATGGAAAGCTGCTTTATGTCTACGGCAACAGCGGTAAATTGGTAGCGTATAAAGTTACCGATCGATAGTCGATTGGCTGACGCGGTGTATATTCAGGTAAGAGAAGTATGGTTCCGGTAATCGCCTTAGTCGGCCGCCCCAATGTGGGCAAATCTACATTGTTTAATCGCTTAACCAAGAGCCGCGATGCCTTGGTGGCGAATTTTCCCGGGCTGACCCGCGACCGCAAATACGGCGATGCCATTCTCGGTGATCGCCATTTCATCGTTATTGATACCGGCGGCATCAACGGCGATGAAGAGGGCATTGATGAAGCGATGGCGCAGCAGTCATTGCAGGCCATTGATGAAGCGGATGCCGTGCTGCTGATGCTAGATTCGCGTGCCGGCTTGATGCCTGCTGACCAGGGGCTGGTCAACCACCTGCGTGGCTGCTCGAAGCCGGTGTTTTTCGTTGCCAATAAAGTGGATGGCGCCGACCCCAATGTGGCCATGGCGGAGTTTTACCAAACCGGCGCCTCGACGATTTATCCTCTGACTGCGACGCACGGCAAGGGTGTGCGCAAGCTGATCGACGATGTTCTCGCCCTGTTTCCCGAGGCTGATGAAGCCGCCGAAAGAGAAAAAGCCACCGGTAAAAAAATAGCGGTAGTTGGCCGGCCAAATGTGGGTAAGTCCACCCTGGTTAACCGCATGCTCGGCGAAGATCGCGTTGTCGTCTACGATCAGCCGGGTACCACCCGCGACAGTGTGTACATCAATTATGAGCGCGATGGGGAACCCTATACCCTGATCGATACCGCGGGCGTGCGCAAACGCCGTCACATTAACGAAGCGGTAGAAAAGTTTTCAATTGTTAAGACCCTCAAGGCCATCGATGACGCCAATGTAGTGATTTTGGTGATGGACGGTCGCGAGAATATCGTCGATCAGGACCTTCACTTGTTGGGACAAGTTGTCGATGCCGGACGCGCGGTGGTGGTCGCGATCAACAAATGGGATGGCCTGACCACCGATCAGAAAAATCGTATCAAGACAGAGTTAGACCGCCGCCTGCAATTCATCGATTTTGCTGAAGTGCATTTCATTTCTGCCCTGCATGGTACGGGGGTAGGGCATTTGTATGAGTCGATAGAAAAGGCCTACCGCTCTGCGACTCAGGATCTGCAAACCCGCCGTTTAACGATGATCCTGGAAGGGGCGGTCTACGACCATGCGCCGCCGATGATCAATGGTCGCAGAATCAAATTGCGCTATGCCCACCCCGGTGGTCACAACCCGCCTATCGTGGTTATTCACGGCAATCAAACCAGCAAGGTGCCCAATAGCTATACGCGCTATCTGGAGAAAGTTTTCCGCCGCGAGCTGAATATGGTGGGCACGCCTATCCGCATTGAGTACAAAACCTCCGATAACCCCTACGAGGGCAAGAAGAATCAGCTTAGCAAGCGCCAAATAGACCGCAAGCGTCGTTTGGTCAGCTTTGTTAAGAAGAAAGAAAACAAGAAAAAACGCGGGCGTTAACGCGCAATCGCCCGTGGAAAGCGTTGTGAATATGTCTTTACCTACCACGCCTGCCAATGCCGATATGGATACGCCCGAGCGTATTCGTGAGTTTGTCGAGGCGTTTTACGAGCGCTTGCTGGCCGATGAGCGCCTGGCACCCATTTTTATCGATGTTGCCAACATCGATATTCGTGAGCATTTTCCGCGAATTCAGGCTTACTGGGAGAAACTGCTGCTGGGCGGTGATAATTACCAGCGCCACACCATGAATATTCACCGTGCGCTTCACGCCAAGCAAACCCTGACACCTGCCGATTTTGAACGCTGGCTGAGCTACTTCGAGCAAACTGCGGACAGTCATTTTGCCGGCCCCAAAACTGAGCGCGCCAAAATGATCGCCAAGCGCATCGCCACCAATATGGAACACGCCCTGTCATCCTGAAGGGCGCCCAGTTTTAATGGCTAAGCATGGTGCCTGCCAGCGCCAGGCAAAACCCCATAACTGCCCCGAGAGGCGGTGCCCAGTGTTTGTCGAGCCGCGACTGCGGTGCAATATCCTGAAATATCAGGTACAAAATCCCGCCTGAAGCGAACAGCATAATCCCACCTAAGATGCCTGGTGCATCGCCCAGGAACAGATAACCGAGTAGGCCGGCGATCGGTCCCAGCGGCACAAAGGCATACATTATTCTCAAGCTACGGCGCGCGTTGGCGCTAATTTGATTGAGCTCACGGTAGGCGTTGAAGCCCTCGGGCAGGTTTTGTAATCCTATCAGCAGCGCCATCAGTGCAGCCGTCGGTGACCCCGTCGCCATCAGCCCGCCCAGGGCGATCGCTTCGGGGATGTAGTCGAGCATCATCCCCATTAATTGTGGTGACTCTCGTCGCCGCAAGCCCATTGCTCTCTCAATGGCGAAAAAACACAGGCCACCCAGCACAATGGTGATGATGGCCAGCGCTGGCATGTCCATACCTTTCAGGCCTTCCGGCACTAAAACCAAGCTAACCGCGCCCAGCAAGATGCCGCCACCAAAGGCGATAACGAAGTGGCGAAATTCGTTCTCTAGCCAATCCGGGCCGAGGTGTTCAATGCGTGCCAGCAGGCCGCCTATGGGAATGGCGACGCCGGCCAGTCCAGCGTAGAGCATTATTTGCAGGATGTCGGACATACTTATTCAGACTCGCTCTGCTCAGCATCCGGGGTGGGTTGGCGCAGTATGTAGATACTGACTAGCGCGGCGATGCTGCACAGCACGGCGCTTACCCAGGGGATTCGCACGATCAAAAAGGCGCTACTTAACATCATTATCCACAGCACGGTGATGATCAGCGCCTTTATCTTTTTGGGAATGCCTTGCCCCTCAATGTAATAGCGAATGTACACACCGAACCAGGGGTGCTCAGTTAACCAGCGATAGAACTTGGGCGAGCTGCGAAGAAAGCAAGCGGCGCTGAGAATCAAAAAAGGCGATGTCGGCACCACGGGCAGCAATAAGCCGATCATCCCCAAGACAAATGACAGCCAGCCTATGGCGATCAGGCTATAGCGGATGACGGGATTGCGGTGCTCGTAGGGTGACTTCATGTTGAGTGGCGTACGACCTCTGGGTTTGTTGTCTGTGGCATTTTAGCGCGCTGATCGTTTTTGTCAGCAGAGTGATCAGCAGCGACATTGTCTGGTTTAAGCCTCACAGAGATACTCCTCCGGCAAGCCAAATCTGGGCCTGCTATTGCACTATCGGCCATATGGCCTAAGTAGCTGCAGGGCAGGGTACATTACCAAGGAGAGACGAGATGTCTTCATCGGCTGAAATTTTAAGTCAGGCCTTTACATTGGGGTATACCTATACCCGTTCAACCGGCCCTATTGTGGGCCAGTTTCTCACAGCGTTGCGCGACCGGAAAATGGTTGGTATCAAAGGCAGCGACGGCAAGGTGCTTATGCCGCCGGTCGAATTTGATCCAGTGAGTGCGCAAGCGCTGAGCGAGTTTGTGGATGTTGCCGATTGCGGCGTTGTGCAAACGTGGAGCTGGGTCAGTGAGCCGCGTAAGGCGCACCCAAGCGACAAACCCTTTGCCTGGGCGCTAATTAAGCTCGATGGCGCTGATACGCCCATGCTTCATTGGGTGGATGCGGATGATGCGGCGCAGATGTCTACGGGTATGCGTGTAAAAGCGCGCTGGGCAGAGAAAACCCAGGGCTTAATCTCTGATATCAATGGCTTTGTTCCCGAGGCGACCGCGCTGAGTGAAGACTACCAAGCTAATGAGGCGGAAGAGCCTATCACGGGTATCGACTCGCCCAGCTACCTGACCTACAACTTCACTGCAGGTGGCGCGACCGCACGTTACCTGGCTGAACTCAAGAAAGGTAAGTTGGTAGGACAGCGCTGCCCCTCCTGTGAAAACGTTTATATTCCCCCACGCGGTAGCTGCGCCGCCTGTGGTGTGGCGACAACCGACGAAGTTGAATTGACCAATAAGGCTACCGTCGAGTCGTTCACTATCGTGTATATCCCCATTCCCAACAACCCGATCAAGCCGCCCTACGTGATTGCAAACCTGGTGCTAGACGGCGCCAATATCAGTTTCCTGCACCTGCTCAGTGAGTGTAAGAACGAAGATGTGCGTATTGGTATGCGGGTTGAAGCCGTGTGGAAGCCCGAAGAAGAGTGGGGCTATGCCATGGAAAATATCCAGTACTTCAAGCCCATCGACGAGCCCGATGTTCCGGTGGAAGAAATTGGCAAATTGAAAAAAGGGGGCCGTTAAGATGCGCGATGTAGCTATTGTAGCCTTTGCCCAGTCTGATTGTGTGCGCGATGCTGGCGCTCGCAACGAAGTTGAGCTGATCATGCCGGTCTTGCAGGAAGTCTACAAGCAGACGGGTATTAACAGTGCTCAGGATGTTGACTTCACCTGCTCTGGTAGTTGCGACTACCAGCAGGGCGCAGCCTTCGCATTTGTGGCGGGTGTTGACGCGCTGGGTGCCGTGCCACCCATTAAAGAGTCACACGTTGAGATGGACGCCGCCTGGGCGCTCTATGAGTCTTGGCTAAAAATTCAAATGGGCCAGGCCGAGTCGGCACTGATTTACGGCTTTGGTAAGTCGTCGCCAGGCGAATTGCCGATCGTACTCTCTCAACAACTCGACCCCTATTACTTGGCGCCACTCTGGGTGGACACCATTGCCTTTGCTGCCATGCAGGCGCGGGTGATGCTGGAGCAGGGTTTGATTACTGAAGCCGAGATGGCTGAGGTCGTTGCGCGCTCACGCAAAAACGCCGCCAACAACCCCCACGCTCAGCTTAAGGGTGATGTCAGTGTTGATGAGCTGCTCGCCGAGCCCGAGTATGAATCGCCACTGCGTCGCCACGATTGCTGCCCAATCTCTGATGGCGCTTGTGCAATGATTATCTGCACCGTCGAGAAGGCTAAAGAATGGGGTAAGCCCTATGCCGTGATTAAGGGGATTGATCACCGCATCGAGACCCACCACATCGGCTCGCGCGATCTAACGCAATCAATCTCTACCAAGCAAGCGGCTGAGGCGGCTGGTGTCGCGCAGGGGCCAGTGGATATTGCCGAGTTGTATGCGCCGTTCAGCCACCAGGAAATCATCCTGCGCCGGGCGCTGAATTTATCCGATGACACCAAGGTAAACCCGTCGGGCGGCGTATTGGCAGGCAATGTGATGATGGCCTCTGGCCTGTCGCGCATCGGTGAAGTGGCCATGCGATTAATCAACGGTGAAGGCAAGCGCGGCGTGGCACACGCAACGTCGGGGCCGTGTCTGCAACAAAACCTGGTAACTGTACTGGAGGCCCAATAATGGCTCAATTAGCTGCTGTGGTCGGCGTCGGTCAGACCAAATACAAAACAAAGCGCGGCGACGTATCAATCGCGGGCCTGGTTCGCGAAGCGGCGCAGAATGCGCTCAATGATGCCCAGCTAACCTGGGATGACATCGATGCCGTCATCCTCGGCAAGGCGCCGGACATGTTCGAGGGCGTTATCATGCCCGAGCTGTACCTCACCGATGCACTGGGTTGTAACGGCAAGCCAATGCTGCGTGTGCACACTGCTGGCTCGGTTGGGGGCTCCACGGCTATCGTGGCGGCATCCTACGTGCAGAGCGGCGTGTTCAAACGCATTCTCACGGTGTCGTTTGAGAAGCAATCCGAGTCCAACGCCATGTGGGCATTGTCCAACCCTCAGCCATTTTCCCCACACTTGAATGCGGGTGCTGGCGGTTATTTTGCGCCGATTATTCGCGAGTATATGCGCCGTTCTAATGCCCCCTATGACGCGGGTATTAAAGTTGCCGTGAAAGACCGCCTGCATGGTGCCAAAAACCCGCTGGCGCATCTACAGCTGCCAGAAATTACCATGAAAGAGGTCGAAGACAGCCCAATGCTGTGGGAGCCACTGCGCTTCCTTGAGGCCTGTCCGTCGTCTGATGGTGCCTGCGCGATGGTTATTGCCAATGAAGATCTTGCCGAGCAATCACCGGGCAAGCCGGCGTGGATTCGCGGTGCGGCAATGCGTTCAGAGCCGACTATGTACGCCGGCCGTGAGCAGGTTAACCCACAAGCGGGCCGCGATTGTGCGAAGGACGTGTACAAGCAAGCGGGTATCGACAACCCTCGCAAGGACCTCGATTGCGCTGAGATCTATGTACCTTTCTCCTGGTATGAGCCCATGTGGCTGGAAAACCTCGGTTTTGCCGAAGAAGGTAAGGGGTGGGAGCTCACCATGAGCGGCGCAACCTCCCTACTGGAAGGCGGCGATATTCCCTGGAACTGCTCTGGTGGCGTACTGTCGTCGAACCCGATTGGTGCCTCGGGCATGATCCGCTTTGCCGAAGCAGCGCAGCAGGTGCGCGGTGAAGCGGGAGACCATCAGGTGGACGGTGCCAAGACGGCAATGGGCCACGCCTACGGTGGTGGTGCCCAGTTCTACTCAATGTGGATAGTGAGCAGCGAAAAGCATTAACAAATGGTCATCAGCCATCCCCCTCAACTCGTCCCTTGGGAGGATGGCTGGGTGAGAATGGCCTTGTTACTGTGTTGGGCTATACGCCGTTCTGGCCTGCCCGGCAATACGGTTGCGATACATTACTGCGAGTCATCGCAGAGATAACAATTAAACAAATTGGCGCCGCCGTCGAGGCGGCGTTGATCTAACAGGGACCCACTATGAGCATGCATTTTAACCTTGCGGATTTGTTTGAAGCCGTTGCCGATAAAGTACCCAGCCGTGAAGCACTGGTATGTGGCAGTAGCCGTGCGACCTACGCCGAGCTGGATGCTGGCGCCAACCGTATGGCCCACTACCTGAGCAGTCAGGGTGTGAAGGCCGGCGACCACGTTGGTTTGTACATGTACAACTGCAACGAATATCTGGAAGCGATGCTGGCTTGCTTCAAAATTCGCGCGGTGCCTATCAATGTTAACTACCGCTATGTGAAAGATGAGCTGCTTTACATCTTTGATAATGCAGACATGGTTGCCTGTGTGCATCACCGCGAGTTCGCCCCGCATATTGCTGATGTTCGTTCGGCGGCGAAGAAACTGAAAGTATTCGTGTCGGTGGATGACGGTAGCGATGCAGACATCGCCAGCATTGGGTCTATCGACTACGCGCAGGCCTGTGAAGGACAGAGCGCCGAGCGCGATTTCGCTGAGCGTGCCGATGACGACTACTTTGTGCTCTACACAGGTGGCACTACGGGCATGCCTAAGGGCGTTATGTGGCCGCATAAAAATGTATTTTTTGCGGCGATGGGCGGCGGCGGTCACTTTTCGCCACTCGGCCCCTGTGAGAAGCCAGAAGATATTACCGAGCGTGTCGGCGAGCACCCGCTGACCGGTATCGCACTGGCGCCGTTGATGCATGGCGCATCGTGGTGGTATGCCTGTATCCAGCTGCTTGCGGGCAACAAGCTGGTGCTTAATCACAATCGCTCCTTCGACGGTGCCGAGGTATGGCAGATCGTTGCGGACGAAAAAGTGAATGCTGTGCAGATCGTTGGCGATGCCATGGCTATTCCCCTGTTGGATGCACTCGATGCGAACCCCGGTCGCTGGGATTTGTCGGCAGTATTTAACGTTGGTTCAGGCGGTGCGATCTTTTCTGAAGCCAAGCAAGAGGCCTTCAAGAAGCATTTCCCTAATGTCTTTGTTACCAACGCGTTTGGTTCGTCGGAAGGCGGCCAAATGGGCATGGATAACGGCAGCAAGAAAACGGCATCGGGACTTGGCAACGTTAGTCGTACCGACTACATGGACGTGATTATCGACGAGCCAGACCAACCGCGTCGTCACGCTGAACTCGGCGAAACCGGTATCTTTGCTCGCGCGGGTTACATCCCAATGGGCTACTACAACGACCCTGAAAAAACCGCGAAGACCTTCGTTGAGGTGGACGGTAAGACCTGGTTGTTGACGGGCGATGCCGCCAAGCTGGAAGAAGATGGGTCAATTACTGTCTTCGGCCGCGGCTCAAATTGTATTAACAGCGGTGGTGAGAAAATTTTCCCCGAAGAGGTTGAAGACGCGCTTAAGGCCCACGACGGTGTCTTCGATGCACTGGTCATTGGCGTTCCCGACGAGCGTTGGGGTAGCCGCGTGAGTGCGGTTATTCAGGCGCGCGAGGGTGTCGACCTCGACCTTAAGAATGTTCAAGAGCATTGCCGCAAACATGTGGCGGGTTACAAGGTGCCACGCGAGGTGCATATCATTGCAGAAATTCCTCGCGCCCCCAGCGGCAAGCCCGACTATAAAACAGCAAAAGCCTTTGCGCTGAGTGGTGAGGGGCAGGTTTCCTGACCCCGGGGCCGGGGTAGCGATGCTACTCCGGCACACTCTGCCCGCATTCATGGCCGCTGCTTTTCACTTATTCTCATAACAATGAATTGCGAATGGAGCCAATCATGCCTACCGAACTGCCTATCAGTACCGAAAACTGCATCGTTGAAAAAGACGGCCACGTACTGATTGTTACCCTGAACCGCCCGGAAGCAAAAAATGCGTTCAGCCCTGAAATGCTGTTGGGGCTCTATAAAGCGTGGCGCTTGCTGGATGAAGACGACGATCTTCGCTGTGCTATTCTTACCGCCAACGGCGATACCTTTTGTGCGGGTATGGACCTTAAGGCCGGAGCGGATGGCCAACAGCGCAGCACGGAAGAGTTTATGGAATTGATGGCCACAGTGCCCAATATCCATTGGCAGGCACTGCTGCGTGACAACCGCCCCTGCAAGCCATTGATCCTTGCTGTGGAAGGTTATGCGCTGGCGGGTGGAACGGAAATTCTTCAGGGTACTGATATTCGCGTTGCGGCTGAGGATGCCATCTTCGGTGTGACGGAAGTGGCGCGTGGCCTATATCCGATGTCTGGCTCAACTGTGCGTCTGCGCAAACAAATTCCCTACTGCATTGCCGCTGAAATTCTGCTGCTTGGTGAGCACGTTAGTGCACAGCAGGCGCTGGAATTTGGCTTGATTAACCGCATTGTGCCCAAGGGTGAAACCTTGAACGAAGCGAAGAAAATAGCCGAAAAAATCTGTGCAAATGGCCCGCTGGCGGTGAAAGCGGTGACGCGTTCATTGCGTGAGCACACCGAGCACCTGGCAGAAGACGAGGCGATGTTGAAGTCCGATGAGCTGGCAGGCCCGGTGTTTGCCTCCAAGGATGCCAAAGAAGGCATGCGGGCCTTCAAAGAAAAACGTCCCGCCGAATTCACCGGCGAATAGTCCGTCGCAGCGGCGGACGATGCTTCCGCCGCTACCCGCGACCCACTTCTCAATACGAATAATTACCCCGCTAAGAAGGATGAGGCTATGTCTGGGCCACTAAACGGCGTGAGAGTTATCGAGATGGCCGGCATTGGCCCCGGGCCTTACGCCTGTATGTTGTTATCCGACCTGGGCGCTGAGGTGATCCGAATTGATCGCAGCGGCGCACTGGGCCAGCCGGGTGATGTCAGCACCCGTGGTCGGCGCTCGATAGCCTTAAACCTGAAATCAGAAGACGGACTCGCGATTGCCCGACAGCTGATCGATGGTGCCGACATGCTTGTCGAAGGTTTCCGACCCGGTGTGATGGAAAAGCTAGGCCTGGGCCCCGAGGTGTGCTGTCAGTCAAATGAAAGGTTGATATACGGCCGCATGACGGGGTGGGGGCAAAACGGGCCGCTGGCAATGACAGCCGGTCACGATATTAATTACATCGCCTTAAGTGGCATGTTGGCAAGCATGGGCGATGCTGACCGCCCACCACCGGTGCCCCTGAATGTGGCGGGCGATCTGGGTGGCGGCTCGCTATTTCTGGTGATGGGAATGCTGGCGGCGTTGCATGAGCGAAGCCAGTCAGGCAAAGGACAGGTTATCGATGCGGCAATTTGCGACGGCGCGGCATCGTTAATGAGCACCCTGCACGGCCTCAAAGCGATCGACTTCTGGGATGCCGAGCGAGAGCACAACATGCTTGATGGCGGCGCGCCGTTTTACCGCAACTATGAGTGCAAAGACGGGCGCTATATCTCTTTCGGCGCAATCGAGCCACAGTTTTATGCGTTGTTGCTGGAAAAACTGGATATTGATTTTGGTGGCACAGACTACAGCGTGCAGTTGAACAAAGCCGATTGGCCGCGTCAGCGTGAGCAGATCGCTGCGCGAGTTAAGGAAAAGACTCAGGCACAGTGGTGCGCGATTTTCGACGGCACTGATGCCTGCGTAGCACCGATTGTGCCGTTAGATGAGGCAATCGACCATCCACATAACGCCCAGCGAGGGAACCTTGTTGAACGCGATGGCGTGGTTCAAACTGGCGTCGCGCCGAGGTTGTCTCGCACTCCCGGTGAAATACAAAGTGGTCCAGCAGTGAGTGGCGCTCAAAGCCGGGAGCTACTGCAGGAACTGGGTTTCGATAAAGAAAAGATCGAGTCGCTAATTGCGGGGAATGCAGTTAGTACAGACTGATAGGGAGAGAGAATGAATCACGCACACGCTTTTTACGACGTGCTAGAGCGCAGGCGGTCAGTTCGCGCATTTCGCCCCGAGCCGATAGCCGAGGCGCGCTTACAGAAGATTTTTCGCGCTGCGCAGCAAGCGCCGTCGAACTGTAACACGCAACCGTGGTTGTGCGCGGTGGTCAGTGGTGAGCGATTGGAAGTACTCAGAGCGGCGATTCCGGAAGCATTTACCGCAGGGCAGTGGACCATGGACTTTCCCTACGATGGTCAATACCAAGGGGTGTACAAGGAGCGCCAATACCAGGCAGCGTCTGACCTATACAGCGCGATGGGGATTGCCCGCGAGGATAAAGCCGGGCGCAATGAACAATTCATGCAAAACTTTCGGTTTTTTGGTGCGCCGCACGTGGCATTTATTTTCCTGCCCGAGCCCTTCGGTTTGCGCGAAGCAGCCGATTGCGGCATGTATGCCCAAAGCCTGATGCTGGCTCTGACAGCAGAGGGCTTGGCCAGTTGTCCGCAGACGGCACTGAGCTTTAATGCCGACCTAGTGCGAGAGGTACTGGGAATAGGTGCGGAAAATAAACTGCTATTTGGTATCTCCTTCGGCGAAGAAGACACCGATGCTGCAGTGAATAATTGCCGAACCCAGCGCGACACTTCAGACAATTGCCTGCGGTTCTTTTCCTGAATAGAGCGAGATAACTATGAGCGATACAGTACTTCAGAAACTAGACGAGCACGGTGTGCTGCTGCTGACGCTGAACCGGCCAGAGAAAAAAAATGCTTTTAGCAATGAACAGTGGCTGGCCTTTGGCGAAGCGCTGGAAGCCGCCGATGAAAATCCGGCGGTCGCCTGTGTGGTGGTGACCGGAGCGGGCAGTGATTTTTCCAGCGGCGTAGATCTAAACGATTTTTCAGAGGCGGGTGGGGAGCACCCTTTCGAGCGCTGCGCGCGACGTCTGGTCGACTTTAACAAGCCTATTGTGAGCGCGGCCAAGGGCGTGGCGATAGGTGGTGGCGCGACCTTACTGCTGCATACCGATGTTGTCTATGTGGGCGAATCCCTGCGTTTGCGTTTTCCTTTTACCGCGTTGGGCTTGGTGCCTGAGTGGGGCAGCAGCTACCAGCTTCAGGCCGTTATCGGTGCCCGTAAAGCCGCAGAACTGATGTATACCTCTGAGTGGCTGGGGGCTGAGCGCGCAGTAGAGCTGGGTATTGCCACGGCGGCTTACAGCGATGACGAGCTGCTGGAGCGGGCTATGGAGAAGGCAAGAGAAATTGCGAAGTGGCCGGTCAGCTCGTTGCGTGAGACGAAAGATCTGATGCGCCGAGTGCACCGTGCAGCGATTCATGCCGCTATTGATGCTGAACAAGCAGGCATGGCGAAACTGGCGGGTAAGCCCGAAAATATTGAAGCTGTCGTAGCGATTATGGAAAAGCGCGCACCGGATTTTTCCCAGTTTCGCAAGGCATAACTCTCTGTGAGGTGAGGGTTGCCAATATTTGATTGAGCCCAGGGAGTGAAAATGAATCAGCCCTATATTGGTTATCGCGGAGCGGTAAAGCCTGAGTGGATCGATGTAAACGGCCATATGAATGCGACGCACTTTGGTTTGGTGATCTACGAGGCGCACGCCGCGCACAGTGAATGGCTAGGCTTTAATGAGGAGTATGTCGAGCGGGCCCGGTGTGGCAAAGCCGTGCTGGAAAGCCATATGCGCTATGAGCGTGAGGCCGGGTTGGGCGACCAGCTGGAGGTGCGGTGTTGGCTGCTGGCGGTCGATAATAAGCGTCTGCATTTCTTCCACGAGCTGTATAACTGCAGCCGGCAATGCCGCAGCGCCACATCTGAGCAAGTGGACATTCATATCGACTTACAAGCGCGGCGCTCAGCAGACATGCCCGAATCGCTGCAGCGCTTTTTGCGTAAGCAAGTCCGCGAAAATCTGGCGCAGCCGCTGCCGCTAAATATTGGTAGTCAATTGCGGCCGCCGCGAAATACCTGGTTGGATGGCGAATGATCAAGCCTTGGTATCGGCGTCCGCTGATACATTTTCTTGTGCTGGGTTGCCTGTTGCATGCGGCAGAGCGGTGGCGGCTGCAATACGCCGCTTATCAAATAACGGCGCCCGATGCGGCGTTTTTGATCGATGCTGCTGTGCAAGTCGAAACACTGCAGGGGCGACCGCTTTCCCCGGCGCAGCACGCGGCGCTGCGTCAACATGAAATCGACCAACGCATATTGTTTAGTGAAGCACTGCGCCGAGATCTGCATTTGAGCGACCCTGTTGTCAAACAACGGCTATTGCGCAACGCGGCTTTCCTGGGGATGGACGGCAGCGCTGAGCAGCAGATGAATACGGCGTTGTCCTTGGAGCTCCATCGCGGTGACGAAGTGATTCGGCGCCGTTTAATACAGCGCATGGAAGCACTCGGCAGCGCTTCCGGAGCGCTAACAGCGCCAACGGAAGCCCAGCTAAGGGCTGCTTACGAGGCCGATAGAGCGCGCTGGAGCGGTGAACCGAGTTATAGCTTCCGCCATGTTTTTATCAGTGCAGACAAACGAGATATGCAACAGCGGGCCCAAGACCTACTCCAACGGCTGCGTAGTGGAGGGCTCAGTGACGCCGCGGCTCTCTCACAGGGGGATAGTTTTCTGCTTGGCTCTGAGATGTCTCAAGTCTCGGCATACCACCTGGAGCGCAGTTTTGGTGAATCTTTTTCCCAGTGGATGCAACAGCACTCAGCAGCGTCGTTGCAGTCCTCGCATTGGCAGGGCCCCGTTGCCTCGGCGTATGGTTTACATCTGGTTAAGATAACGGGCTTTCATCCTGCTACTGAGCGCGCATTTGCCAGCGTTAGGTCAGCGCTGCGCGAGGAGCTGTTTCAACAGCAGCGCGCGGACAATCTCCAGGGCTTCATAGAGCAATTACGCCAACGTTACCGAGTGCGCAGTCCATGAATGTATTTTGGCGCCTATCATTCCTGGCGGGACTACTGCTGTTCGCTGGGGCGAGCTGGGCACATAAATTAGCGCCGTCGTTGCTGGAATTTCGCGCAGTAGGCAATGCGGAATATCAGGTGCTGTTTCGTACGCCAGCTGACGCACAGCGGCCGCCGCAGCCGCAGTTTCCCGCTGCCTGCTCACCCTCAGCGCCGAATATTTCGCCTCAGGGAACGGCCCTGGAGTGGCGCTGGGAACTGCATTGTTCAAGCCCTTTGCCTGGGCAGAGCATCGCCATCACTGGCTTGCAGCAGAGTCGTACAACGGCCTTATTGCGTGTTCAGAATGAACGCGGTGAGCTATTCGAAACACTCCTAACGGCGGATGCGCCGCGCTTTGAATTTGCCGAAAAAGCATCGCAGGGCAGCGTCTTTACACAGTATTTGGGCCTGGGCTTCAGCCACATCTTAATTGGTTTGGATCATTTATTATTTGTAGCGGGGCTGCTGTTACTGGTTAGCACATGGCGCCTGCTGTTGTTGACCATTACCGCGTTTACGGTCGGGCACAGTATCACCTTGGTGCTGGTGAGCATCGACGTGTTGCCGCATTGGCCGGCCTTGGTGGAGTTGGCTATCGCGGCAACGATTTTACTGTTGGCCCTGGAATTAACGCGCCCGGCATCTGGCCGCGCTGGCGGTATTTTGCGCCGCTACCCCTGGCCGATGGCGCTGCTGTTCGGTTTGGTGCACGGGCTGGGCTTTGCCGGCGTATTGGCGGAACTGGGGCTGCCCAGCGGACACCTGCTCAAGGCGGTGTTGGCCTTTAATATTGGCATTGAGCTCGGGCAGTTAGCCTTTGTTGCAGCACTGGCCGCGGTGCTGGCAGCCCTGCGCTCGGTTTCGCGCTGGGAGCCGCCATTGCGCTATGCGCTGATATACAGCATGGGCGCGATCTCGGTATTCTGGTGCCTGGATCGCGGCGTTAGCCTTGCGGCAGAGCTTAGCCGCGCCGCCCTGTAAACACTCAACTGCTGAAGGGCGCCATATCAAAGTAGTCCCGCCACTGCTGAATTAACCCGTCGCGCAATAGAAATACCCCCATAACAGGCAGGTCAATGGCCTTGCCTGCCAGGTTTATTCGGTCTGTGCGTTCATTCATGACAACGCCATTTGCGTCATCGCAAAGCTGGTGGTGCACAATGAATTCAATGTCTTCCAGGCTGTTGAGAAAACCCTCGATAAATTCGCGTATGGCGGCTTTGCCAATGTGTGGCGGCCCCATAGGAATGTTGCAGTATTCGGCGTCCTCGTGAAAGAAACCCATGATCTGTTCGAGATTTCGCTGGTTCCACGCCTGCATAAACTGGTCGATTATTTGCTGATTCTTGTCGTTCATTGCTTGTGTCTCGCCGTTATTATTTTCTGGTTTACAGTGTAAGCTTGCTCGGGTAGTTTTACCAGTACCTGCAATGAAGCTTGCTGAGGCTCTGCTATGAATCGTCCGTTTTACCACAGTCGCCGTCGTTTACTTTCTCACCTCATTGAGCGGGGAATGCGGTTATCGGCGCGACGCTATACCCGTCGCACAAAGCGAGTTGACAGCCCAGGCGTCGAGACCGCCACGGGAAATATCGCCGTGGGGCAGCCCACGCGCCCGGAAGATTTTCGCCCGCTGGAAGACGCCTGTTTTCAGAACCCCTATGCCTTTTACAAAATGCTGCGCGACGACTACCCGGTTTACCAGTTGCCCAATGGCATTTACTGCCTATCCCGGTATCAGGATATTGTTGAGGTGAGCCGGAACACTGACGTTTTTTCGTCTACCCATCAGGGCGTGATTGCAGGGCTAAAGCCTGGACACAGTGTCGAGCGCGAGGCGGCGAAGTTGCGCCCCCTTGAAATGATGGGAGTGATACCCAGCGACGTGTTGGCGCTGTCTGATCCGCCGGCCCATACCGCCGAGCGCAAGGTCGGGCATCGCGGTTTAAATGCGCGGGTGGTCAAGGCCATGGAAGACGAGGTGACGGCACTTTGTCGGGAAATGATGGATGCGGTCATCGACAGGGGGGAACTTGAGTTTATGCGCGACTTCGCCTGGCGGTTGCCCATGCGACTGATCATTCGCATGCTGGGCTTTCCCGAAGCAGACTATGAAAAAATAAAAGACTGGTGTGTGCACGGTATTGCCACACAAAGCGGTATCGCTCAGGGGGCGGCGCTAGCCCGCAGTCAGGCAGAGCTGGTGGTGTTTTATCGCTATTGCTGGCAGCAATTTATACTGGCCAAGCGGCGGCCACGCGATGATCTTAGCGCGGTGTTTGTGCAGGCGGCCACGGGCGAAGATGCGGTGATGGCTGAGCACACCGCGGTTTCCGCGATAATGCAGTTGCTGATCGCCGGGTCGGACTCCTCCGCGACCAGTATGGGAAATGCGCTGAAATTGTTAATTGAAAACCCCGATATCCAGGCGCAGCTGCGCGAGGATTTGGATGGCTTGCTGCCGGTCTTTATCGAAGAGGTCTTTCGCCTTGAAGCGGCCTTTCAGGGGCATTTTCGTTGGACCAAGAGCGCGACGCAATTGCACGGTGTACACTTGCCCGCCGACAGCCGGGTGTTTCTAATGTGGGCGGCGGGGAATCGCGACGAGCGCGTATTCACGGCGCCCGATGACATTCGTCTTGACCGCAGCAACGGCAAAAAACACCTGACATTTGGTCACGGTATACACGCCTGCATTGGTCGCGAGCTGGCGCGCATGGAAATTCGTATCGTATTGCGTGAGTTTCTGCTGCGCACCGAAAACCTATCCCTGGCGGGACCATCCCCCTATGTGGCGTCGATGTTTGCACGCACATTGCAGTGCTTGCCGATCCGCTTTACCGCTAAGCGCGGGCTCGCTGGCGGTGGTGGGGGAGCCGAGCGTCGTGACCACGCCGGAGCGGCATAGTTGTGTTGGCTACAAATAAGATAAGTCGAGGTGATATGAGTGGCAGTTTGAATCGCCAGCGTTTTGTGGATGCTGCGCTAGACGTGATTGCCGATGTTGGCGTTGATAAATTATCGATGCGCCGTGTTGCCAGTCAGCTGGGGGTTTCCGCAATGGCGATGTACAAGCATTTTGCGAATAAAGATGAGTTGCTGGGGGCAGCCTTTGAAGAATTTATCGCTCGCGCGGAGGTGCTGCCCGATGACCAATTGCCCTGGGATGAATGGCTGATTGTGAGCGCGCGGGGCATGTACCAGGCGCTGTGTAGCGAAATGTCCTGGGTGCCCTGGCTGGGAAAGTTGCGCCTTGGCGGCAACGCGCTCCGG
Source organism: uncultured Spongiibacter sp. (assembly GCF_964011655.1). Taxonomy (NCBI): domain Bacteria; kingdom Pseudomonadati; phylum Pseudomonadota; class Gammaproteobacteria; order Cellvibrionales; family Spongiibacteraceae; genus Spongiibacter; species uncultured Spongiibacter sp. The sequence continues at coordinate 23,715 of NZ_CAXGPO010000015.1, forward strand.
GTGACAGAACGCTTTGCCGCCAAGCTGGCGGAAAGTGGATTGGCGACAGATGCCTCGGTGAGGGTCTATATGGCGACTATTCAGCTCGTGGTCGGCGCTGTGTGTATGCGGGCCTCTTTGCATGCCGGCCATTGGCAACAGGGCGAGGCTGCGGCGGCGATGCCTGAGGCACTGTCGCCGGAGATCTTTACAGGCTTGGCAAATGCGGTTGCTCAGGAGCCCATCGACATATCCTTACCCCTGTTGATTGAGGGGGTTCGCCACCAATTACTGGCTTAATGCCGCCTGCCGGCCCGCCAGTCGACCGAAAAATGTCGCATCACCCACCGACATGCCGCTGGCGTATCCCTTTGCGGTGCGCGGCAGGCCCGCGGTTGCACGGCCTGCGGCGAAGAGGCCGGGGATCGCCCGGTTGTCGACATCGAGTACTTCGCCATTACAACGTGTTTTTAAGCCGCCAAGCGTAAAGATTAGCGGGCCATTGGTGCCCGGCATAATGATTGCGCGCATTTCACTGGCGGAATACTCCAGCAGGGCGTAAGGCGGTTTATTGAGCGGCTTTAGCCATTCGGAGGTTTTGTGGAAGAGCGGGTCGCGCCCTTCACTGGCATGTCGATTAAAATAGTCGACAGTATCTTCCAGCGCGCCGGGGGGGAAGGGGGCTTCTGATGCCACTTCAGCGATGCTGTTACCGCTGGCGATCAGCGGTGCACGCTCGAGGTAATGTGAGGCCTCGTAGTCCTCTTCCTGCACAAGTAAATAGAATTTTTGCTCAGGCTGCTGGCAGGAGTAATGCGCTAACCGGGCAAGGTAGGCATCTTCATTGATGTAACGCTGGCCACGCTGGTTGAGCAGCAGGCCGTAGGTAAGCTTGGCGGGTGGGTAGAGTGGGAACGACATGAAGGCCTGATCCATATTGATGGCTTGGCCACCCGCCGCGAGCCCAAGCTGGATACCGTCGCCCATATCATAGCTATTGCCGTAGGGCACCGCGTATTGATGAATCTCTGGCAGATATTGGCGGGTCATCGCCTCATTCATAACAAAGCCGCCGGTGGTCAACACCACCCCGCGCGTGGCGCGAATCGCGATTTCGCGGTTATCGTGTTTTGCGATAACGCCACAGATTCGCCCCGTATTGTCCGCCAGCAGTGCCAGTGCCCGGCAGTCGTTAACAACGTCCACTCCCGCTTCATCAACGCGCTGCATAATTGCATCCATAAAAATTTTGCCGCCTTCGTCGCCTTCCTTTGAGGGGACGTGGCCACGCGGCACTGGCTCAGCGATGGTATTGAAGGGGTAAGATTTTTCATTGCCGGTAAACAGCAGCGATTCGTCGCTGAGTGGCACCACGGTGCGCTCATGCATTACCGCACGCTTATAGCTAACACCCAGTGACTCTACCCAGTCGAAGTGAGCGGCCGCGCCCTCGGCGTAACAGCGAATTTTTTCGCTGTCGCCGTAGGGGCCCAGCGCTTCGTGTAGGTAGGCGAGCAGGTTTTCAGTACTGTCGTGTATGCCCAGGTCTTTCTGCAGCGCGGTGCCGCCACTGCCGCCGAGATACATTTCGCAGCTGGATAACGCGGTGGCACCGCCACCGGCGCTGGCGCGCTCAATAATACAGACCTTCGCGCCGGCCGCGGCAGCCTCAAGGGCCGCGGCAGCGCCAGCGCCCCCGTAGCCGCAAATTAACACGTCGGTGGTGATATCAAAGTGAGTAACGGATTCAATCGGGCGTATGCGGGCGTTCGCTGCCATCTTTCAGGACCTCATTATTGTTGTTTGTGACGTCGATAATTTTAACTTATCATTTGATAAGTATTAATGTCGAGTCAAAAGAGCGCCCCATGGCTAAGCCGTCATCACGAAATCACATTATTGCTGTTGCCACCGAGCTGTTTGCCGAGCGTGGTCTGTCGGTGTCGCTGCGGGAGGTCAATGAGGCGGCGGGTCTGAGCGCTGCGGCCGTTCACTATCACTTTAAAAACAAGGGGGCGTTGATCGATGCGGTGCTTCGCAGCCGCATGCGACCCAAGGCCGAGCGAGAAGGGCAGCTACGACAATTGGCCACTGCGCCCAAGGTCACCATCGACGATATTGTTCGGACCTTGCTTGCGCCGCTGCGCGAGGTGTTGTCGGAAGACGCCATCGCAGGGCGGCAGTATGCCAGGGTGATTGCCCGGGTGTACGCCGAGCAGTCGGAAGAGCTTCCTTTGCTGGATGAATTCCTGTCGCCAGCCAATGCGCTGATTGCCATGCTCGCGCAACAGCGCCCGGATCTGTCATTGCTGCAGTGCCGACTCCGCTATGGCTTCGCTGTGGAAGCGATGCTCAATACACTGTCTTGCGTACACTTCCCCAGCCCCTTTGGTGGTGATGAGGTGGCGGACGATATGGCCATGTTGTTTGATGAGTTACAGCAGTTTTTGGTGGCGGGTTTGTCGGCGCCATAGCGGATCTGCGAATTCACGTTCTATTGCGAATAGCCACCACCAAAGCATTCTGTTATTAGTGTCTGGGAGTTTGTTTGCCAGCAAAGGATAGCGGTATGTCCACCGAGCTAAATCAGCCTTGGTATGAGCGCGCCATTGCCGGAGTGGATCGCCGGCATTTCGTCAATAACAGTCAAGCTGACCTGGTTGTCGGGCGCAGCATCCCCCCAAAAGACCTGGTTGCCCGCAGCTTAGCCTTGCTCACCCTGCCGGAAAAGGCCCGCGTGCTTCATCTGGGGGCGGGTGTGGGATATGCCACGGCGGTGTTGGCCCAGATTGCCGATCGCGTGATTGCTATCGAAAGCAATCCAGCGCTGGCCGAGATTGCTAAACAGAAGTTGGTTGCGTTAGATGCGAGCAATGTTGAACTGCGCGTTGGCGACGCCAGTGCCGGGGCGCCTGAGGACGGCCCTTTTGATGTAATTTGGGTGTCAACGCCGGCGATTACTGAACGTGAATCCCTGTGGGAGCAGCTCGCTGAGCGTGGCCAGTTTCTCTGCATGGAAATGGGTGAAGCCTCGCGGTTGGTGCTGGTGAAGTACCAGAACCGGGGACATCATAAAATCGCGCGCACCGAACATGGCTATGTCGATATCGCTCCGACAGAAGACCAGATATTTGTCGAGCTCGGCATGGTAACGCCTGAGGTGCTGGCACAGGCGAGGGCGCAGGCGGAAAAAAATAACAGCTTGATTGTCGATGAAATCAGCAAGCTGCAACACCTTGATGAATTAAAGCTATACCGCTCAATGGCGAAGCAGTGCGGCCTGCCGTTGCAAAGTATGGAGCAACTGCTCAGTAAAGTTGATCCCCGGGTTTTTTCGCGGTTTTCACAGGCATTTCTGGATAATTTGCAGGCCATTCCCCTGTGTGTTGAGCGCGGGCGTTTGCTGGTTGCCTGCACACGGCCAGGCACCTCGATGCGCGAAATTCAGCTGGTTTTTCCCGAGTTAAAAATCGAGAAAATACTGGTTACCCCCGTTGATTATCGACGCTTGTGGAGCTCGCTAACACGCGGCGCAAAAGGGGGGAAAGATGCTGGTGAGCAAGAACGACCGTCTGACGACAAGACCGATAAAGACCTACTGGACAGCGAAACCGGTGAACCTGATGCGCGCCTGGTCGCCGTCTATGAGGCGCTGCTGCTTGACGCTGTCGCGGACCGCGCCAGTGATATTCACTTAGAAAAATACCGAGACCGGGTGCGGGTACGGCTGCGGGTGGACGGCGAGCTGCGTGATTTGCACCACTACCAGATTAGTGCTGCGGGCTATCGCGGTTTAGTCAATGTGGTGAAACTTCGCGCCGAAATGAATATTGCCGAGCGGCGTTTGCCCCAGGGCGGTCGGTCGCAGGTGCGAGTAGGGGATGCGCGTTTCGATTTGCGGGTTCAGGTGCAGCCTTCGCTGCACGGCGAGCACGTGGTTATCCGTTTGTTGCCGCAAAATTCGCCGCTGATCAGCATCGACAGTTTGGGGATGTCGCCGCTGGTGGCAGGGCACTATCGCCGCTTGCTGAACAACCCCGCAGGTTTGGTGTTGGTGGTGGGGCCAACCGGGTCGGGTAAAAGCACTACCTTAAATGCTGGCCTGCAGATGCTTGCCGACGATGCGCGGCGAAAAGTCATTACCGTGGAAGACCCCATCGAGTACTCCATTGACGACATTCAGCAGACGCGTGTGCGGCCCGAGATCGGTTTCAGTTTCGCCGATGCGATGCGCTCCTTTGTGCGTCAGGATCCGGACGTCATTCTCGTTGGGGAAATTCGCGACCACGAGACGGCGCTGGAGTCGATACGCGCTTCGCAGACGGGGCATATTGTCCTGTCCACACTGCATTGCAACGATGCCATTGATGCCGTTCAGCGTTTATTTGATCTCAATGTGCACCCCAACTCGCTGGCCAGCGAGTTGCTCGCAGTGATTGCCCAGCGCCTGGCGAAACGTATTTGCCCGCATTGTAAATACGAGGCGGAGCCCGAGCCGGACATACTCAAGGAACTCTTTCCCGGCGACGCGCCCAAGCACTTTCGTAGCTACAAAGGCAAAGGTTGTGAGCGCTGTCATGGCAGTGGCACGCACGGGCGGGTGGCAGTGGTCGAGTATTTACAACTGAACGCTGAGCTGCGCGACAGTATTTCCCGCGGTCGTCCTGTGGGTGAGCTGCGTGCTCAGGCGCTGGATTCAGGGTTAATCACGATGCGTGACTCCGCTCTCGACCAAGTAATTGCCGGCAACATCCCTTTGTCTGAATTACCCCGTATTTTGCCGGAGGAGCGTATGGCACCGGAGAAGCGCGGCCAGTGGCAACGCTAATTGCGAGGACCAGCAATGACTGAAAAATCAATTCAACGCCCGGCGGCAGAGGATGCCTACCGCGATGAGCTTGCGCTGTTAAAGCAGCGGGATCAGGAACCGGTACCGCCCGGTTGGTGCCTGTCTCCCTACGCCGTTGAGCAATTTATAATGGGAGATGCCGAGTTAGGTATCGAGCGTAAGTTTGTCGCGCCCCAGGCGCTGCTTAGCCGCGTGATTATTTCGTTGGCCACCAACCGAGGAGTCATGTTGATTGGCGAGCCGGGCACGGCTAAGTCTTGGTTGTCAGAGCTATTGGCCTGTGCCATCTCTGGCCATTCCAAACTAACGATTCAGGGCGGTGCGATCTCTGATTACCGCCAGCTACTCTACGATTGGAATCAGGCCATTTTGCGGCGCGATGGGCCGTGTCGTGAGGCCTTGATTCCAGGGCCTATTTATCGCGGGATGGCAGCCGGGCAATTGGTGCGCTTTGAGGAATTGGCGCGTTGCCCGCAGGCGGTGCAAGACGCCATCCTATCGGTAATGTCTGAGCGTCAAATGCAGATTCCCGAACTGGAAGGAGAGGATGCGACGCTCTATGCGCGCGAGGGTTTCAATATTATCGCCAGCTCTAACTCTCTGGATCGCGGCCTGTTTGATATGAGTGCGGCACTGAAACGCCGGATGAATTTTGAGACCATCGCGGCGATTAATGACCTTGCCGATGAAATGGATGTTGTCCAGCGCGAGGCGGGGAAATTACTTCGCGGCAGTGGTGTCTCGATGGACATCGAGCCGATGATCGTCGAGATGCTGGTAACGGTATTTCATGAACTTCGCAACGGTCAAACCCTGAGTGGCCGCAGTACTGACCGTCTCGCGGCGGCGGTAATGTCCACCGCGGAAGCGGTTTCGGTGTTGCATGCAATGGCGGTATACGCCTATTACTACCGCGATGGCGTCATGCAACCAGCCGACTTGATCCACTTCCTGCTGGGCGCGGCGCTAAAGGACAATCCGCAAGACCGGCGGCGCGTGCGCCATTACTTTGAAACAGAAGTGGTGAACAAGCAGGGCAGTCACTGGCAGGCGCTGTATGAACAGCGCCATTTACTAAAAGATTGATCGAGCCACCACCGCTCACCGCTCCCGTGCTCGGTGGCGGCAGCGTTTAGCTTGCTTTTAGCTGCTCGGCATATTGGCTTTGCGCTGCGGCGTTGATAACGGCGTGTAAGGACGCACTCACCACATCGTTGTTCACCGCCACGCCGATATAGCGCTGCTTGTTAATGCTCAGCAACACGTAGGCTATCGCTTCTGACGCAGTGCCTGATTTCAGGGCGTGCTCGCTGTAGTCGATCACTTCCACCGCGTCGCCATAGCGCTGTTGCCAGGCATCGGTCAGAGCACTGATCGCGCCATCGCCTTCACCTTCCAGGGAAACCGCTTGGCCGTTGATATGGGTGACCAGTTTAAGCCGGTCGTGGCCGTGATGGCTGGCATTGTCCTGACTAATGGAGAAATTCTGCAGTGACTGCTGCCCCTCAGGCTGAAGGTAACTGGCGGCGAAGACCGACCAAATCTCGGCTGCACTGAGCTCTCCCGATTGGGCCTCGGCTTCGGCCTGTACTTTCCGGCTGGCGTCAATTTGCAGCCAGCGCGGCATGTGCAGGCCGTAGTCGTTCTCAAGCACCCAGGCAACACCGCCCTTGCCAGACTGACTGTTAATCCGTATCACAGCCTCGTAGTTGCGACCCAGGTCAGCCGGATCAATAGGCAAGTAGGCAACGTCCCACTGAGCATCTTTGTCCTGCTGGGCGAGGCATTTTTTTATCGCATCTTGATGGCTGCCCGAGAACGCCGTGAACACCAACTCACCGGCGTAAGGGTGGCGGGGGTGCAAGGGAATCGCTGTGCAGTGCTCAACCACCGAGATGATTTCGTCCATATCGGAGAGGTTCAGCTTGGGGTCAATGCCCTGGCTATACAGATTCATCGCCATAGTGACGACATCCATATTGCCGGTGCGCTCGCCATTGCCAAGCAAGGTGCCCTCAATGCGGTCGGCGCCTGCCATCAATGCCAGTTCGGCAGCCGCAACCCCGCAGCCGCGATCATTGTGAGTATGAATCGACACCCGGTAGTCTGCGCGGTACTGACTGTGGCGGCAGAAGTACTCGACCTGGTCGGCGAATACATTGGGAGTGGCGCATTCTACGGTCGCGGGCAAATTGACGATGAGAGGTTTACCACTGTCACGCCACTGAGCGATAACCGCATCGCAGACCTCAACGGCGTAGTCGACTTCGGTACTGCTAAAACTTTCGGGTGAGTATTGAAAGGTCCACTGGGTTTGCGGGTAGCGCTCAGCGTATTCCCGAACCCATTTCGCCCCTTGAACGGCGATGGCTGTAATACCCGCTTTGTCGAGACCAAATACCCGTTCGCGCTGCACGGGGCTGGTGGAGTTGTAAACATGGACAATGGCGCGCTTGGCACCCTCCAATGCTTCGAAGCTGCGAGCAATCAAGCTCTCGCGCGCCTGCACCAAAATTTGGATAGTGACGTCGTCAGGTATACGTTGCCCCTCTATCAAGGCGCGTACAAAGTCGAAATCGGGCTGGGATGCAGAGGGAAAGCCAACTTCAATTTCCTTAAAACCGAGCTTGACCAGCAAGTCCCACATACGCAGTTTTTGTTGCACGGTCATCGGTTCAACCAGGGCTTGGTTGCCATCGCGCAGATCAACTGAACACCAATCGGGGGCGCGATCGATAACGCGGCTTGGCCACTGTCGATCATCTAAGGCGATGGTGGGGGTGGGGCGGTATTTGCTGTGGTCAAAAGTCATCTCAGTTCCTGTCGTGAGGCTTGGCCTCATAGTTGTTTTTTAGCCCGCGGGTAGCGGGCTGTTTTTTTTCAGCCTTGTGGGCCTTTTAACGCGTCGGAGTCGCGGGGTGTTGCGGCTCGTTCGGTGTGGGTGGAAGCGGTAACTTCCTGTAGTTGGGCTACGTGGAACAGTGTAGGGAAAACGGCAGGGCAGGCGATTGCGAAGTGCTGGTTAATTTGGGGTGAAAATTCTTTTTTATTGCCAATATTGCTTTTATTTTGGAATAATATTGCTATTGATCGTTATTTGGTGGTTTTTATGAATATAGATCGCTATGACAGAGCAATTTTGAGTGCCCTGCAGAATGACGCGCGCCTTAGTAACCAGGAGTTGGCTGATCATATTGGCTTGTCGCCGTCGCCCTGCTTGCGGCGGGTGCGGCGCCTGGAGGAAAGTGGCTTAATCGAAGGTTACCGGGCCCTGCTCAATGCCCGCCAACTGCAACTTAAGTTGATGGCCTTCATCCATATCAGCATGGACAAGCACACGCCTGAGCGCTTTGAGAATTTTGAGAAGAAAGTGGCCAATTGCGACGCAGTATTGGAGTGCCACCTGATTACCGGCCAGGATGCCGACTACCTGCTAAAAGTGATCGTCGAAGATATGGACGGGTTTCAGGCCCTGTTGCTGGAACAGATTACTCGAATAGAAGGCGTAAGCGGCGTACACTCGAGCTTTGTAATGAAGTCGCCAATCAGTAAAACGGCGCTACCTATTTAGCGTAAAATGACGAAGGGGTGATGATATGGGCGGTCAGTTTATTGCTTCGCTTGAAGAGGTGAAGGACGGGGAATTTCTCAAGCGGGAAGTCGATGGCAAAAAGGTATTGCTAACCCGTGTGAACGGGCAAATCGCCGCTGTCGAAAACCGCTGCCCGCACCTGGGCTTGCCGCTGGCGAAAGGGGAGATTTGTGATGGCGCCGTTACCTGCCCTTTTCACGGTAGCCGCTTTGATTTGCTCAGTGGTGAGAACCTGGATTGGACGCACTCTTTCTTTGGGGCAGAGCTGCCTAAATGGAGTCATAAGCTGATTGCATTGGGTAAAGCCCCGCAAGATTTACATACCTTTGATATCGAGTGTGTTAATGGTGCGGTGTATCTGCGCGGGTAAGGTATGTTGTGCTTTTTGTGTAAGGGCTTGAGATAGTAATGGCGGTAGATATTTCCGTTGTCCCGATTACCCATGCCATTCAGCAGGCGGTTGCGCCGGTATTTTTGCTGGCGGGCATCGGCGCAATATTAAATGTGCTCACCAATCGCTTAGCCAGGATTATTGACCGGTCGCGTAATTTGCACGCCAGGCTGGAGATGGTCGGGCCGGAGAAATCTGAGACAATACACGCTGAGTTGGTTGTGCTCACCAAGCGCGCTCGGGTGGTTAATCGCGCTATTGGTTATGGCACGGTGAGTGCCTTGCTGGTGTGTACGGTGATTGCGACGCTGTTTATCAGTGCTGTGGGCGAATGGAATAGCGGTATGTTTGTCGTTGCGCTGTTTGTGTTGGCAATGTTGTTTCTTATTGTTTCGCTTTTGAGTTTCTTGCGAGAGATTCAAATGGCGATGAAAGTGATCCTCAACGGGCCGTGACGACGCCAGCGCTTTTTACTGTCGCTTACGCGTCTTTGTCGTCGGGCGCTTCGGCCCGCGGCACTTGGTGTTGTTTGCTAACCTTCTGCAGCATAAATACCGGGTAGTGCTTGCGAATATAGGTTTGTTCGCGAAACAGCTGCCCAACATCCAGGCTTTTGTCGAGGGCAATTGCCAAACCGTCACTGTCTTGCCGAATAGCCACACCTTCAGCTTCCAGCGTTTTTCCGTCATGAAAGATAATGACGCCGCTGAGCCGGGTGGAGATAGCTAAGTCGGGCTCATTGACCGCCGCGATTTTTAGCCCCTTTTCTGAGACATCAATGACCGAGTAGCGCTGACCGGAGTGCGCGTGAAAGGGGGGCTGTTCATTATCTGGGTAGGGCACCCGGAAATACCGTCGCTGGCTAGGCGGCTTTTGTTCGCTCATTGCGTTTTCCCTTCATCTCTGAGCATGAGCATAGCAGAAACCGTATCCGGCAGCGTGCGACAGCGGTTTACAGAATTTATTTACTTTTACTATTTGGAGAAAATCTATGACCGACAAAATCGTCATTGTGGGAGGTGGCGCCGGAGGCCTGCCGCTGGCAAGTAGCCTGGGTAAAAAACTGGGGCGCCGGGGCCGTGCAGAAATCACGCTGGTGGATAATTCTGCCAGCCATATCTGGAAACCTCGCTTCCACGAGGTGGCCACGGGCGCAATTGATGCAGACTTAGACGCGGTGGATTATCGAGCCCATGCCCGGCGCAACCACTACCATTTTGCCTTGGGCAAGATGCAGAGCGTGGACAGGGAGAACAAGCAGTTGGTGTTGGCGCCTCATTGCAATGCAGCGGGCGAGGAAGTCTTGCCTGAGCGACGACTGGACTACGATTATCTTGTGTTGGCAGTGGGCAGTCGCGGGAACGATTTCAACACGCCCGGTGTGCGCGATCATTGCTTGTTCCTGGACAGCCGCGCGCAGGCGGACCGCTTTCACGACCGTTTTCTCGATCTGTGTTTGCGCGCCAACCATCGCGCCGAGCCACTTTCTATCGCCATTGTTGGCGGCGGCGCAACCGGCGTTGAGTTAGCGGCGGAGATTCATCACGCCGTTGCCTTGTTGAAACTTTACGGACATGAGCAACTGGATCGCAGTCGCCTGAGGGTGGATGTTATTGAGGCGGGTCCCAGCTTGTTGCCGGTGCTTAAGCCGGCACTGGCGGCGACGGTGAAATCTGAGCTGGAGAAAATGGGGGTGAATGTTCACCTGAATACCAAGGTGAAAAGCGCTGATGCCGAAGGCTTTGTTACCGCCGACGATCAGCGCATTGATGCGGACATCCGGGTTTGGGCGGCCGGCATCAAGGCGCCATCGTTTTTGGCAGAGCTCGGTTTGGCGCACAATCGCATCAACCAGCTGATGGTTTCGTCCACCTTGCAGACCGAAGAACCCAGTATTTTTGCCATTGGGGACTGTTGCGCCTGTGAGATGTCGGAAAACAAATTTGTGCCACCGCGCGCGCAGTCTGCCCAGCAAATGGCTAAACACCTGTCCAGGAACTTGCAGCGACAAATTGCCGGCGAGGCGCTAAAACCTTTTACTTACCGCGACCATGGTTCCCTGGTATCGCTCTCCAACTACACCGCGGTAGGGAGCCTGATGGGAAGTTTGCGTGGCGGCTCGGTATTTGTAGAGGGCTGGTTGGCACGAATGATGTACATCAGTTTGTACCGCATGCATCAAGTCGCCCTTTATGGCTGGATCCGCACGGCGATGCTGCTGCTCGCCGGGCGTTTTAATAAACTGTGGCGCCCGCGCCTAAAACTACATTGACGTAGCGCTGGCCGCTGCTGCGTCGGGGTGCTAAAAAGGAAGGCACACGACAAGCAGGAGGCAGTAGTGGACGGACAACATGAGCAGGCCACTGCCCGCAAGGCGCAGTGGTTGCACTCCGAAGCAGAGTGCGTTGAGCAGGTGCGCCAGCGCTTGGGTAATACATTAACGCTGGCGCTACCGCTGGGCTTGGGCAAGCCCGTTGCCTTGGTCGATGCGTTTTACCAACAAGCCTGCAAGCACCCTGAGCTTTCCCTTACGGTGATGACGGCGCTTACCCTGGAGCGTCCGCAAGAGGACGACCCGGTACGCGGGCGTTTATTAACGCCGGTATTTGAACGCCTGTTTCGCCGTTATCGCGAGCCCTTGTATACCACTGCTGAACGTCGCGGCGAGCTACCGCCGAATGTGCAGGTGCACGAGTTTTATTTTAAGGCTGGTGCCCGCCTTGGTAATCCGATAGCGCAACAAAACTATGTAAGTAGCAACTATACCCATGCGGCTCGTGATATCAGTGAGCGCGGTTGCAATGTGGTCATGCAGTTGCTCGCCCGGCATGCCGATGGCCGGCTGAGTATGAGTTGCAACCCGGATACCTCCAATGCCTTGCTAGAGCGATTGCGCGCAAAGGCTGAGCCATTTGTCGCTATTGGCGTGGTACACGACGAGCTGCCCTTTATGGTTGGCGATGCCGAAGTTAGTGAACAGCATTTTGACTATCTGTTGAACAATGACAGCCAGCAGCACGGCTTGTTTGCGGTGCCGCGTTTGCAGCCGGTTCCCGCTGCCGACTACGCAATTGGGCTGATCGCCAGCAGTTTGGTTAAAGATGGTGGAACGCTTCAACTGGGCATTGGCAGTATGGGGGACGCCATTGTGCAGTCGCTAATGCTCAGGGATCAGCGCAATGACAGCTATCAGCAACTGCTAAAGCAGTTGGGTGTTAACGCCTCGCTCAGCGATCAAGTAGGTGGGCGTTTACCGTTTGAACACGGCCTTTACGGCGCCACCGAGATGTTTGTGGAGGGCTTTCTTTCGCTGTTCGACAGCGACATTTTACGCCGCGAAGTATACGACTTCTGGGCGTTGCAGCAGCTGATTAACGAGGGGCGTTGCCAGCCCGACAATTTGCAGGCGGACTGTTTGACCGCGATGGCAGATGTCGGTGTGCGAGAGCTGCGCGGCAAGGACTTTGAGGTATTGCAGTACCACGGTTTTTTCCGGGATGACTGCCGCTATCGCGAGGGCCGCCTGATCGCGGCAAGTGGTGAATCCTGCGCGGCGAATATGGCGAATCCGTCGAGTCAGCGGTTTATCGCCGAACACTGTCTGGGAAGGGCGCTGCGCAATGGAAAAGTATTGCACGGGGGCTTCTTTCTGGGCAGCGAAGACTTTTACGCTCGATTGCGCGCGCTACCAGAGGAGCGCCGTCGACAGCTTGCGATGTGCGGTGTCGATAAGATCAATCAACTCGATCTGAACCCACGGCTATTCCGTGCGCAGCGGCGCGACGCACGCTTTATCAACACAGGGTTGAATGTGAGCTTAAACGGCGCCGTCGCCTCCGATACATTGGAGAGTGGCCAGGTTATTTCCGGTGTTGGCGGGCAATACAATTTCGTTGCGATGGCCCACCAACTTCAAACGGGGCGCTCTGTGCTGATGATCCGCTCGCATCGTCAGGGCGCTTCCGGCCCGGAGTCGAATATTGTGCCGCACTACGGCGCCTGCACCATTCCGCGTCACCTGCGGGACCTTATTGTTACCGAGTACGGTGTTGCCGATTTGCGGGGTAAGTCAGATCGCGAGGTAGCCGAGGCGCTTATTGCCATTGCCGATAGTCGATTCCAGCCTGAGTTGATCCGCTATGCGCAGCAAGCGGGTAAGCTTCCCGCTGACTTTGTATTGCCTGAGTCGCAGCGCGGCAATACGCCGCAGCGCATTCAGACAATCATTGCCCGTGCGGCAGAGCAGGGCCTGTGTCCGCCGTACCCACTGGGCTGCGATTTTAGTGATGTTGAGCTGCGCGCGGCTAAACGGCTTCTCAAGGTAAAGAATATGAGCGCCTTGCAGCGATGTCGCACATTGTTGCAGTCAACGCCGATAGATAGTGCCTCAGATGAACTGTTAGAGTTGCTCGCGCTGAAGCAGGTAAGCGGGCTAAAACAGCGCCTTTTGCGGCGACTATTGCTGGCAGTCGACGATTGAATTTGTGGCTCTGCTCACATTTTGAACAATTGGCTTGTTGGTCATTGAGCTCCGCAAGTTATTGATAATGAGGCTAAATATAGTCGTTAGCGATAGTGGGGTAGGGGAAAATGCCTGCTGCTGTCGCCGCCTGTTTTCGCTAGTGTGAAGGCTACTGAATTGCACGCCGCGACATAAGTTCTTGTTTGCGACGGCCCAGCGAAAAGCAATAGGTGACGTATGAAGGCAGTAATGGCAACGAAAGTATTGATTGGGTGTTTGAGCGTGTCGGCGTGGTGTTATGGCGCGGAACCTGAGCAGTGCTTGAACTGGACAGTTGAAACCCATAATTCCGCCTCGAAAGCCTCCAGTTGCGCCTATTACATGCGCGACAAGGTGTCCACTCGCTTCCTCGTACAAAACCAGTGTGAGAGTAGAGTGTCAGGGGTTTTCAGTTACACGCGAGAAGATGCGGTACGGCCGCTGAGTGTACAGGCCTTTGATGTTGAACCGGGGGAGGTTGAAGAGGTGGCGAACCCTTGTGACGAAGCCGGTGACTGGCGCATTCAGGTGTCGCAAGTCAGTTATTGAGAGCCTGCCTTGTCGCCGCCCTGTTGCGGTAGTTTTCGCCAGACAAAAAAAAGCGCTGCATATTTGCAGCGCTTTTTTTATGCCAGAAGACCTAGCGAAGTTCGAAGCGAGCCGGGTCCATGCCCATAACGCTTTCGGTGCTGCTGTCCATTGACGCTGCGTGAGCTTTCGCGCGAGGTAACAGGCGAGAGAAGTAAAACTCAGCCGTTTCCAGCTTGGCTTTGTAGAACTCGCTGTCGCCTTCACCGGCTTCCAGCTTGTTCGCGGCGACTTCTGCCATCATCGCCCAGTAGTAGGCCATAGACAGATAGCCTGAGTACATCAGGAAGTCATAGGACGCGGCTGATACGGCATCGCGGTTACGGCTGGCGCGCGCGACCATTTTGATGGTTTTCCAGTTCAGGCCCAGGGTGTAGCCAATCAGCTTGGCACTGTGGCCACGGCGCTTGCCGCTGATCAGGTTTTTGAAGCCAAATTTGTAAAGCTTTTTGCTGAAGCCTGCGTACAGTTTAAAGCCATCCAGAACCACTTTTCGGCCGATCAGGTCCATCGCCTGAATACCGGTTGTGCCTTCGTACATGGTGGCAATACGTGCGTCGCGGTAAATCTGCTCCATGCCGTGCTCAGTGATGAAGCCGTGGCCACCGTAAACCTGCATGGCATTGCTGGCAGATTCCAAACCGGTTTCTGTCAGGAAGGCCTTCAGGATAGGAGTTAAGAAGCCCAGCTCGTTTTCCGCTGCGTCGCGCTCTTCCTGAGTGTTGGCGTGAACCATTACGTCAGAGTATTTGGCGGCGTCGTAAATCATTGCGCGGCCACCTTCAGCAAAGGCGCGAGCTGTTAACAGCATGCGGCGCACATCGCCGTGGTGGATGATTGCATCGCCGGCTTTGTCGGGGTTTTTAGTGCCTGACAGGGCGCGCATAGAGTGGCGCTCCATCGCGTAGGGCCAGGCGTTCTGGTAAGCCAACTCTGACGCAGCCAGGCCTTGGATGGCCGTGCCGATACGGGCGGTATTCATGAAGGTGAACATGGCCGCCAAGCCTTCGTTCTCTTTGCCCAGCATATAACCGGTGGCATCGTCGAAATTGATAACGCAGGTCGCGTTGCCGTGGATACCCATTTTCTTTTCGATGCTGCCACAGGCAACGCCGTTGCGCTCAGTGATGTTGCCGTCGTTGTCAGACAGGAACTTGGGCACGATGAACAGGGAAATACCCTTTGTGCCTTCCGGTGCGCCGGGTGTGCGGGCGAGTACAATGTGGACAATATTTTCGGCCAGGTCGTGTTCGCCAGCAGAAATAAAGATCTTGGTGCCGGTCAGTTTGTAACTGCCGTCTTCTTGTGGTTCGGCCTTGCTCTTCATTTGACCGAGGTCAGAACCGCAGTGGGGTTCGGTCAAGCACATGGTGCCGGTCCAGGTGGCTTCGCAGAGCTTGCGCAGGTAAAGGCCTTTCTGCTCTTCAGTGCCGTGTACGTAAAGCGTGTTCATCGCGCCGAGGCTCAGGCCTGGGTACATGCCCCAGCTCCAGTTGGCGGTGCCGACCAGCTCTGATTTGATCAAACCCATTGACATCGGCAGGCCCTGGCCGCCGTATTCTGCAGGGTGAGACAAGCCCTGCCAGCCGCCCTCTACCCACATATCGTAGGCTTCTTTGAAACCGGGAGGAGTGGTGACTTCGCCGTCTTTCCATACACAGCCGTGCTCGTCGCCGCTTTGGTTGAGAGGCGCAAGGACTTCTTCAGAGAATTTTGCCGCTTCGCCAATGATGGCATCGATCATGTCGGGGGTGGCTTCTTCGCCGCCGGGGATCTGGGCATAGTGTGCTTGGTAGTCGAGCACATCGTTGATCACAAAATCGATATCGCGTACCGGGGCCTTGTAAGTAGTCATGGCTGCCTCGTGGTTGTATATTCGCTGTCGGAGGAATTCCCAGTGAGGAATTCAGCTAGGTGGCGGAGCATAACGAAAGCGTTGCGGCGACAAATTGGCCGTGCCAACCAATAAAAAATGACAATTGGGTCAATGTAGACACGAGCTGTTGTCAAAAAAGCGCGAGGCCGTTGGCTCAGCGGCGCCCGCTATGCTTGAGAGATATGCGGTCAGGAGGGATACTGGGGGTTCGCGTTCTCGCAGGTGGAGTTGTCAGCATGAATGTTGATTTTTCAATTTGCATGGAGCGCCATCCGCTACCCGCGGGTGGCTATTTGGCCCAGCTTACGCTAAATGCGCCGTCGCGGCGCAATGCCATTACCCCGGAGATGGCCGAGCGTTTGCACCGGGCGCTTCTTGGCCTGCGCGACGACCCCGAGGCGGTGGCAGTACTGCTCGATGGCGCTGGCGACGGCGGTTTTTGCGGCGGTGCTGATGCTCAGCGTATGTTGGCGTCGGCACTGGCCAATCCGGGGGGCGCCGCCGTCGAAGCGGAGGCCTTTCTGTGTTGCGGCTATATTTCCACGTTTTTGATTCACACTTTCCCAAAACCAGTAATTTGCTGGGGTGACGGCAGAGTAATGGGGGCCGGCCTGGGCCTGATGGCGGGTGCCAGCCACCGCATTGTCACTGAGCACAGCCGCTTATCGGTGCCCGAGGCGAGTATTGGTTTACTGCCGAACGCGGGCGCGGGCTGGTATTTGGGGAAGATGCCCGGTGAAACCGGTTTGTATATGGCACTGACCGGCGTGCAGCTGGGTGCGGCGGATGCCCTGTATGCCGGGCTCGCCGACTACTGCTGGGCATCGGCGGAAAAATCGACCCTGTTGCGCAGTTTATTGCACTTGCCCTGGTGCGACGACTCCTTGGCGAATCACGAGATGCTGACCGATGCGCTCACTGACTGGGAAGTGGAACAGGGTATTTGCTTGCAGCACGCGCCGCTGAAAACGCACCGGCAATGGATAGACCAGCATTGCCGTGAATCCTGCCCGGCAAGCCTTGAGTCCGCTTTAGCGGGCGCCGCGCCGCGCGACGCCTGGCTGTCGGAGTCGCTGGCGGGCCTTCGTCGAGGCGCCGCGAGTGCCCATAAACTAATTGTTCGCCAGTTTGAGCGCAGTCGCGGTTTGGGGCTTGCCGATGTGTTGCGTCTGGAAATGACCCTGGCAGCGAACCGGCTTCGCGACCCGGAGTTTGCCGAAGGGGTGCGCGCGCGCTTCAAAGACCGCGACCAGGACCCTCACTGGTGCTACCGCAGCGTCGCCGAGGTGCCAGACGAGGAAATTGAAGCGCTTTTTGTGCCGCCCTGGCAGCAGCACCCCCTGACCGCGCTGGGATAAGAGGCACCGGGCGTTTATTGCGCTTCAGCCAGGATGTCCTCGTTGGTGTCTATTTGACGCGGCGCCGATATCCAGTTGTCGAGAGCATCTAGCATGTCGCTGCGCCGCCGTTTCAGGCCACTAAATGCCAGCAGCGGCGCAACATGGCCACCGTCGCTTACAAACAACTCCGCAGAACTTCCCGCTGACTGCAGTAATTCAACCAGCCGCTGACTATTGCGCACACTAACCGTCGTGTCGTCGCGACCGTGTATGAGCAGCGCTGGCGGGTGACTGGCGCTGACAAAGTTCACCGTGTTGCCCTCTGGGTAACGCTCTGGTGGGCCGAAGATCGCCGCCACCTTCTTTGCCTTCGGTGGCAGGAAGTCGTAGGGGCCAGATAGCCCGAAGACACCACTCAGCCACGCTGGGCTGCCACCTTCTGCACGAAGGTAACGTTCATCCAAGGCGAGCATCAGGGCACTGTGTGCACCGGCAGAGTGACCACCGACATAGAGTTGCTTCGGGTCGCCGCCGTACTGCGCGGCAATTTTGCGCACGGCTGCCACGGCGCTTGCGGCATCTTCAATAAACGCGGGAAAACGCACTTCGGGGAATAAGCGGTAACTGATGATGACGGCAAGATAGCCTCGCTGAGCCAGGGTCTCGCCCACAAAGCGATACTCGCTGCGCTCGCCAGATGACCAGTAACCGCCGTGAATAAAAACCACCACAGGAAGATTATCGCCCTGCTCGGGGCGATACAGGTCAAACTTGTGTCGGGGGTGCTCGCCATAGGACAGCGCTGGTATATGCGTGGCACCGGAGCCGGGCGTCAGGGCGTTGATAAGATGCATGGCGCAGCCGGTTATTGAAAAAAATGCCATAAGGAGTCCTGTCCACCGAAGAGCACAACTGAGATTGCTGAAAATAGGGCTCATTAGAGCGTGATTCCGTATTGGATAAAAGCGTGTTTACGGTGTGGTGCCGCAGTTGTGATCAGCAGAATAATTTTTGCCTATCAATTTTATAGATATAATCGAATTTATCTATTTTTGGTGCGCGGTTAAGGTGAAAGCCAGCAATGAGGATTGAGGGCAAATACCATGAAAAAAACTCTGAGCTTTGCCGTGATGCATTTCAGCGTGGCCTTTGCCGTGGCTTATATACTGACCGGCAGTGTATTGATCGGTGGGCTGTTAGCCTTGGTTGAGCCTGCAGTGAATACGGTGGCGTTTTACTTCCACGAGCAATTTTGGCAGCGGCTGCAGTCATCCAGACCGCAGCCAGCGGAGGTGTTATCCGTTTAACAGATGCTGTATCAGTGCCACCACGATACCGACGGCAACCAGGGGCAGTATCCAGCGGCTGATCCGCTGTTGCTGCTCAGGGCTTGTTCGCGGCGCGTATTTTTCAATTAGTGGCACAAGCAAAAACAACGAGATAAATATCGCTGCAACAAGGGCTAGCATGGTAGCCATAGCGTCGCCTCTCCTTTATTTAAAACGCCTACTGGCCGCGCCACTTTACCTGGTACAGGTCGTGACGTCGGTCGCGAAGATTCTGTACGGTGCCACTATTGCGGGCGACGTGCAGGCTTTCTGGTCGCAGGTCTGCAATGGCAACGGTTTCGACATTGGGCGTGGTGTCAGCGGCAATACCGTCGCGGGCAAAGGAGAAATCGCAGGGTGTCAGAATGCAGCTCTGTGCATACTGAATGTCCATATTCGCCACGTTGGGAAGGTTGCCGACATTGCCCGACATCACGACATAGATTTGGTTTTCCACCGCCCGTGCCTGACAACAGTAGCGCACGCGCATATAGCTCTGGCGTTCGTCTGTGCAAAACGGCACGAACAGGATCTGAGCGCCCTGGTTCACGAGGTGGCGTGATAATTCGGGGAATTCCGAGTCGTAACAGATCAATACGCCAATGGGACCGCAGTCGGTGTCGATAGTATTCAGGCTGCTGCCGCCCTCAATATTCCACCAATACGCTTCGTTGGGGGTCGGGTGGATTTTCGGTTGCTCGTCGATGCGGCCATCGCGATGAAAGACATAGGAGATATTTTCCACCCGTCCATTGGCGACGCGGGTAGGGTGGGAGCCGCCGATAATATTGATGTTGTAGCGCACGGCGAGGTCTTGCATGGCTTCGCAGTAGCGCGGCGTGTATTTGGTCAGGGCTTCAATGGATTCCGCTGGGCTGAGCTCTTGGTCTTCAATGGAGAGGAGCTGGAGGGTAATCAGCTCAGGGAAGACCACAAAATCCGCTTTGTAGTCGGCGACGACATCGACGAAGTATTCCACGAAGGACATGAACTCCGCGAACGACTGCACTTTGCGCTGCATGTATTGCACTGTGCCAACGCGCACGGTATCCGCTTGCCTGCCACCAAATTCGCTGGTTTGGGTGATATAGGTGTCTCTGGCGATCTTCGGGTTGTGCCATACCAGGTGGGCGCCAAAGCCCAGCGAGTCGCGGTCGGCGCTGAGGTAGTTTTCAACCACGCCCAAGACCTCAAAACCGTTGCCAATCTGGAATGACAGTACCGGGTCGCGCACCTGTTTTTGCATTACAGCGTCAAGGTAGGCCTCGGCACTGCCGAAACGGCGCAAACGCTTGGCCAGCCCTGGCAGGCGACCGACAAAAACAATGCCCTTCAGCGACAGGGACTCGCAGAGTTTTTTACGGGCATTGTAGAGCCGTTGGCCAATGCGATAACCGCGCACACTTTTATCGACGCACACCTCCATGCCATACAGCCATTCGCCATTGGGGTCGTGCCGGGTGCCGTAGCCATTGGCCGTTATCGACTCCCATGTGTGGGGCTGCAGGCACACTTTGCCGCTGACGCGAAACGTGGCGCAGTAGCCGACGATGTCTTCGTCGAGGGTGACCACAAACTTCCCCTCCGGGAAGTGGCTGAGCTGACCGCGCAGTTCTGCCGGTGAGTAGGGGTCGATGCCGGTGCCCTGATACACCCGACGGGACAAATTGACGATGCCTGGAATATCGCCGCGTTGGGCGGTTCTTACATGCAGCCGTTTGCCCGAGGCGGTGAGCTTTTCGCCGCCTCGTGAAGCCGATTTTGCCATTCTATGATCTCGCTAGCGTACGGGAAGGTGGGAGCTATTCACTGGTTTTCGCGCTGGACGCACGGCGCTTCGCAGGCGTTTTACGGGCGGATGGCTTGGTCTTGGTTTGGGTTTTGCTCTCCGAGTCGCGCTTGGTTGCCAGGCCGCTCACTGTTTTCAACAGGCGAGTGGTCATATCCAGCGTTTTCATGCCCTCGGTGAAAGCCGTTTTGGCGATTTGCTGCACCATCTCCGTATCGCCTTCGGTGATGCGTTTTTGCACAGAGTCCCAAATAGGCTGCATATCGGGCAGGCCGACTAAGCGCCGCAGCTCTTCGGGTTCGATCTCCAGTTCTAAATGTACTTTCATTCAAGGTGCTCCTTGTGGATATGCTGAGTATGCCACTGGCAAAGCAAGGGTCAATCACCTGTTGTTCGCGAATCGCATTATTTTTGTAGCTGTCTCAAAACGTACTGCAAAATGCCGCCGCAGCGGAAGTATTCGGCCTCTTGCAGGGTGTCGATCCGGCTGTGGGCAAGCACCTCATGACGACTGCCGTCGGCCCGCGACAGAATAACTCGCACGGCTTGCTTGGGCGTTAATTCAGCGTCGCAGGGAATCAAATCAACCTCTTCCAAGCCATTGAGATCAAGCATGGTCAAGGAAACTTCACCGTCCAGTTCAAGTGGTAAAACACCCATACCAATCAGGTTGGAGCGGTGAATGCGCTCAAAGCTCTCCGCAATCACTGCGCGAACGCCCAGTAGCAATGTGCCTTTGGCAGCCCAGTCCCGGCTAGAGCCCGTGCCGTATTGTTTGCCGGCGATAATAACCAGTGGCGTGTTGCTCGCGCGGTACTTTTCTGCCGCTGCGAAAATGGTGGTGACATCCTCACCATTGGGGGCCAGTGTAAAGCCGCCTTCTTTCTCGACCATGCGATTGTTCAGCCGGGTATTGGCGAAGGTGCCTCGCAGCATCACTTCATGGTTGCCTCGCCGCGAGCCATAGGAGTTAAAGTCAGCAGGCTCGATACCCAGGCTTTGTAGGTAGTGGCCGGCGGGACTGTCGTCGGCGATTTTACCCGCTGGCGAAATATGGTCGGTGGTGATGCTGTCGCCAAATACGCCAAGTATTCTGCCGTTGCGCAAGGCATCGAGCTGTTGCTTGGGGGCGGCAATATCGCTAAAGAAGCCGGGCAGGCGAATATAACTGGAGTCATCTTGCCAGTGGTACGTCTGCCCGGTGGGGGCGTCGAGCTGGCGCCATTCCTCGGTGCCTTTAAAAACGTCGTCGTAGGCCTCTCGATACATGCCACCGCTGACGATTTTGCGCACCTCATGGATTTCTGCGGTGGTCGGCCACAGGTCTCGCAGAAACACCGGTTGCTCCTTGCTGTCGTGCGCGATGGGGTCGCTTTGCAGGTCGATCAAACTGGTACCGGCCAGTGCGAAGGCGACGACCAGCGGCGGTGAAGCCAGCCAGCTCGCTTTAATTTGCGGGTGAATGCGGCCCTCGAAGTTTCGGTTGCCGGAGAGCACCGCCGACACCAGCATATCGCCGTCGTCGATGGCTTTGGCAACAGGCTCCGGCAGCGGACCGGAATTGCCGATACAGGTGGTGCAGCCGTAGCCAACGATATCAAAGCCCAGTGAATCCAAATCGTCCTGCAGGCCGCTATCGGCCAGATACTGGCTGACAACTTTGGAGCCGGGGGCCAGGGAGGTTTTCACCCAGGGTTTAACACGAAGACCGCGCTCGCGGGCTTTGCGTGCCAGCAGCCCGGCGGCGATCATCACGTCAGGGTTGGACGTGTTGGTGCAGCTGGTAATCGCCGCCAACACAACATCGCCGTGCTGCAGGGGTTGGTTCATGTCCGGGATGGGTGTCTGCTGATCGAGGTCGCGCCCCTGCAATTCAATATAGTCGCGCATTGCTTGGCCTAATTGAGGCAGTGCGACGCGGTCCTGTGGCCGACTGGGGCCAGCCAGGCTGGGTTCAACAGCGCTCAGGTCGAGGCTCAATGTGGTGGTAAATACCGGCTTGTCGCCAGCGGAGCGCCACAGCCCCTGCGCTTTGCAATAGGCCTCTGTCAGCGCAATAGTGTCGGCGCTGCGGCCGGAGAGCTTCATGTAGGCCAGAGTGGCGTCGTCGACGGGAAAGTAACCACAAGTGGCGCCGTACTCGGGTGCCATATTGGCGATGGTCGCCCGGTCGGCAACGCTCAGCTCGCCGAGGCCGTCGCCGAAAAATTCCACAAACTTGCCAACAACGCCCTGTTTGCGCAGTAGCTCCACCACGGTCAGCACCAGGTCGGTGGCGGTAACTCCCTCGCGAAGGGCGCCGCGCATTTCAAAACCGACAACATCGGGAACCAGCATGGAATAGGGCTGGCCCAGCAGCGCCGCTTCGGCTTCTATACCGCCCACTCCCCAGCCCAATACTCCCAGGCCATTGACCATCGGGGTGTGGCTGTCGGTGCCCAGGACGGTGTCGGGATAGGCGAGAGGGCCGTCGTCATCCTGCCCTTGAAATACCACCTGCGCTAAGTATTCGAGATTAACCTGATGGCAAATACCTGTGCCCGGTGGCACAACATTGAAGTTTTCAAAGGCGGACTGCCCCCACTTTAAAAACCGGTAGCGCTCGACGTTGCGCTGCATTTCCTTGCTAACGTTTTCCTGAAAGGCCTGGGCGGAGCCAAATTGGTCGACGGTCACCGAGTGGTCGATAACCAAATCCACGGGGATTTGCGGGTTGATTACTGACACGTCGCCACCGCGCTGGGCGACGGCATCGCGCATGGCCGCCAGATCGACTATGGCAGGCACCCCAGTGAAGTCCTGCATCAGTACACGTGCCGGCGAGAAGTTGACATCGGCACCGCCGCTGGCCTTATCTGCCCATTGGCACAGGGTGTCGACGATATGCTCATCGACCTGCGCGCCGTCGAAGTGACGCAACTGATTTTCCAGCAAAATTTTAAGCGACTTGGGCAATCGCTCAACGCCGGGTGAATCGAGTTTTTTTAGGTCGTAATAGCGGAAGTGTTTTCCTGAACAAGTCAGCTCAGAGAGCCATGATTCCCTACTTTTCATTACCGCCCCCTCAATCGTGTGACAACGCCAGTGCAGGCCTAACGGCTTTGACTACAACCCTAGCACAAGGTTGCGTGGATGAAAGCGGCTTGCATTGCCGTGCCGCCGCTAAAGCATCGCGTTTTTCAGGTCGCGACGGCGGGGGCGAAGGTGTAAGCTTGCAGGCGTTTTGCCCTGTTATGGGGCGTGATAATGGAAAGCGGCGAGGATGCTATGACAGTAATTGAAAACACCATCAACGGACTGATGAGCAGTAGTCCAGCACAGTCGGAGTTCTACCAGGCCGTCGAGGAGGTGTTGGAGTCGCTGGAGCCGTTGTTGGAGAAAGAGCGTCGCTACACTGAACACAGCGTTATCGAGCGGATGGTCGAGCCAGAAAGACAAATTATGTTCCGGGTGCCCTGGGTCGACGACGCTGGCTGCGTGCAGGTAAACAAGGGGTATCGCATTGAATTCAACTCGGCGCTGGGGCCCTACAAAGGCGGCTTGCGCTTTCACCCGTCGGTCAATGCAGGGATTATCAAATTCCTCGGCTTTGAGCAGATATTTAAAAATGCCCTGACGGGCCTGGAAATTGGCGGGGGCAAAGGGGGCGCGAATTTTAACCCCAAGGGCCGCTCTGATCGCGAGATCATGCGATTTTGCCAGTCGTTTATGACGGAGTTATACCGCCATATCGGCCCTCACACCGACGTTCCCGCGGGGGATATTGGCGTTGGTGCGCGTGAAATTGGCTATATGTTTGGTCAGTACAAGCGGCTGACAGGTCGCTACGAGGGTGTGCTAACTGGCAAGGGGCCCCTGTGGGGAGGCTCGTTGGGGCGGCGCGAGGCCACTGGTTATGGCTGTGTGTATTTCGCGCAAACGATGATGAAGGCCCACGACGAGAGCCTGGAAGGGAAAACCTGTTTAGTTTCCGGTGCGGGCAACGTGGCGATTCACACCATTGAAAAACTCCGCCAGATTGGCGCCCGTCCAGTGAGCTGCTCCGATTCCACGGGCACTTTGTACGACGCTCACGGCATCGATGTGGAAATTTTGAAACAGATCAAATTGGAGCGGCGGGAGTCCCTTGAGGCCTACCTGCACGAGTTTCCCAAAGCCGAATTCACGCCGATTGATGATTACCCCGAAGACGGTCACGCGGTATGGCGAATGGAGGGCGAGGTCGCCTTTCCCTGTGCAACGCAGAACGAATTGACGGCGGCCGATGCCAAGGCGCTATTGGCTAACGGTTGCCTGTGCGTCTGCGAGGGGGCCAATATGCCTTGCGAGCCCGCGGCGGCGGAGTTATTGATGCGTGAGGAAATCCTCTACGGCCCGGGTAAAGCTGCCAATGCCGGTGGCGTGAGCGTCAGTCAGTTTGAGATGAGCCAGAATGCCAGCATGCGTCGCTGGACTTTTGAGCAGGTGGACGAGCGACTGCAGCGAGTGATGGCGGATATTTATGCCCGCTGTAGTGCGGCAGCGAAGGAATTTGGCGAGCCGGAGAACTTGGTTGTGGGGGCAAATATTGCGGGCTTTCGCCGCGTCGCTGATGCGATGATTGAGCAGGGTGTGGTGTAAGGGCACAGGGTAGCGGTGCAGGGCAATCTTGCCGCGGAGGATAAATGTCTTCAGTAATCGTGTTTCTCGATTTTTTTGGTATCGCGGTGTTTGCGATGTCGGGTGCGCTGACCGCCGGCCACAAGCAGCTGGATATATTCGGCGTACTGGTTGTGGCCCTGATCGCCTGCCTGGGCGGCGGCACGCTGCGCGATGTGATCCTCGGTGCGCACCCTGTGATATGGGTGGCTAACCCCGCCTATCTCTATGTGGGCATTAGCGCGGCGATGGTGGTTTTTGTGCTGGCGAGATTTGTGAGGATACCGCTGCGCACGCTGGAGGTGTGCGATGCGATCGGGCTGGCCTTCTTCACCTTGGCAGGCTTGCAAAAAGCGCAGTCACTGGGTCACAGCGCTGATATCGCCTTGTTGATGGGCCTGATGACAGGGGTTGCAGGCGGTATTCTTCGCGACGTGTTATGCAATGAAATCCCGCTGATATTTCAGCGGGAAATCTACGCAACCGCGGCGATCGCCGGTGGCGCGCTGTTCCTCGTTTTACAGGAGCTAGGCGTTGCGGGCAGCGTTGCGCTGTTTTTGGCCATGGCCACCATACTTGTACTGCGCCTAACAGGCGTGTTTTTTGGTCTGTCGCTGCCGCGCTTCCTGCTGAGCAAGCCCTAGCGATCAAGCTGCTTATGGCGGTATTGCGCTGGCGTGAGCTGCGTCCAGTTTTTAAAGGCGCGACTGAAGGCACTCTGCTCTGAAAATCCCAGTAGCGCTGCCACCTCGCCGAGTTGCAGCCGTGGATCGGCCAGATAATCTTCGGCCAGTTGCTGGCGGGTCTGTTGAAGAAGCTGTCGAAAGTTGCAGCCTTCTGCGGCAAGTTTTCGGTGGAGGTGGCGCACCGAGACATGCAGGGTGTCGGCGATGCGTTCGGCGCTGGGTGGCCCCTGGCGCAGTTGGCTGACCAAACGCTGCCTGACGATATTTGCCAGCTCCTGGCCCTGCGGTGCTTCAAGGCTATTTAAGAGTTTCCGCGCCTGACCCTCCAGCACCTCGATCAGAGCAGGGTCGGCGGTGCGCAGCGGAGTACTGAGCAGGTCCAGCGAGATACTCACCCGCGTTTGGCTGTGGCCGAAACTCACGGGGCAGGCAAACCACTGCTGGTATGGCTGCACATCTTCGGGAGCGGGGTTAATAAACTCGACCTTTAGCGGCGCGGCGCCTGGCTGATTGGTGATGTCCCGGCAAAACTGCAGCAGGGCCGCAATGGCCGTCTCGTCGACCAGGGCGCCGGGCCTGCCATTCTCGGCACTCCAACACAAGTCAATGTAGTCACCGCAGTCCACCCGCTGCATGGGATTCACGTCGTAGATCAATTGGTGGTAGCGCTCCAGGCGTTGCAGCGCGCCGGCAACACTGCCGCAGGCCAGCAGTACATAGCCGAGAATTCCCAGGTGACGGGGGGTAATGCGTTGTCCCAGGTGCAGGCCTAGCAGCGGGTCATCGAGAGCAGCTGACGCGCGCTGCAGGTAGTCGCGCCAGCGCAATACCGGAAAGCGGCCCATGCCTTGCGGCGCGGGTTCACCGAGTAGCTGCTGCGCATCAATCTGGTGTTCGGCCAAATGCTCATAGAGCAATTGAACATAGGTGTGGGGCACCACGGCGTTTTGAAGTCGAGTCTGGGGCATTGCGGCACCTTAACATGTCCGAAATGGTCAAATACATGTCGTGTGGCGTCAATCATAATGCCTCGGCAGCGGGAATAATAGCGACAAAAAACGGAGTCCCTATGTTGAATGATGTGATCAGCCAGGTTCAGGCAATTTTCGGCGCCCATGTAGATTGGAAGCAAGTCGTGTTGATGGCGGCAACGCCAATCTTTATTGTGGCATTTATCGTCGAGCTCTATGTGCGCAAGGCCAAAGGGCCTGGCCACCGAATGTGGTCGCAGTTTGAATGGCGGGAGATTCTCACCAATCTCGGTTTGGGTGGAAGCTACCAGGTTTTTGAGTTGCTGCTGCACATCGCCATCACCGGGGCGGTGATTAATTGGATCTATCAGTTCCGCGTATTTGATATTCCGGTGAATGCGTGGACGGTTGTGCCCTTGTTCGTGCTGATGGAGTTTTGTTACTACTGGTTCCACCGCGCCAGCCATCGCATCCGCTGGTTTTGGAGTGCGCATGTTGTTCATCACTCCAGCGAAACCATGAATATGACGACGGCGATGCGCCAAAGCCTGCTGTATTCAGTGACTGGCTGGTGGTTGTTCTTCATGCCGATGGTGCTGTTAGGTGTGCACCCAGGCGTTGTGTTTACCCTGTACGCGGTGAACCTGTTTTACCAGTATTTCATTCACACCGAGGCGATTGGCAAGCTGCACCCCTGGCTGGAGTTTTGGTTTAACACGCCCAGCGCCCACCGCGTTCACCACGGTCGCAACCCCGAATATATCGATCGCAACTACGGCGGTGTGCTGATTATTTTTGACCGTATGTTCGGCACGTACACCGAAGAGCAGGACGATAACCCGGTTGAATATGGCATTGTCGACCAGATCCACTCTCACAATATCATCACGCTCAACTTCCACGAGTTTAACGATATGTGGCGGGACGTATTCGCTGCCGATACGGTAAAAGACGGGATCAAACAGTTGGTGCTGCCGCCCAAGTGGGACCGCCCCCAGTCGTAACGCCTATATTGGCCACCGGCGCCGCGTGCTGAAAAGCCCGCGGCGTTTTTGTATCGCGTGGCCGCAAATGCCTACTAATCTGATTCATTATGATGTGTCGTAGTGCGAGGGTCTGCGCTATGATTAAGACACTTGCCTTAACGGCATAACAATAATGAAAACGTAGGAAGTGATGCGATGATGAAGTGCAGTTGTCGGCGGTGGGCCAGTGGCCTGCTTATTGCCTCGCTCGGGGTGGCAGGTTCAGCGGGCGCGCAACCAGCCTTGGAAGAAGTGGTGGTGACCGCGCAGAAAAAAGCGGAGAGTTTGCAGGACACGCCAATCGCGCTGGATGCCTTTGGTGAAGAGGCATTGGAGCGCGAAGGCATTGGCGGCGTGGGCGATCTTGCCAACAACGTGCCGGCAATGACCATCCAGCCGTTTCCGATCAATACCACCACTCTGCGTATCTATATTCGCGGTATTGGCCTGATCGATGCGCAGATCACCCAGGATCCGCCTGTGGGCGTGTATGTCGATGGCGCCTATATTGCCCGTTCTGCGGCTCTAGCTACTGACCTTGCAGACCTAACGCGAATTGAGGTTTTGCGCGGACCGCAGGGTACGCTCTATGGCCGCAATTCCACCGGCGGCGCCGTTAATCTGATTACTCGCCGCCCCAATGTCGATGCGGCGCAGTTCAAACAGGCATTTACCCTTGGCGACCGCAATCTCTTCAGTAGTAAAACCATGCTGAATACGCCGCTCTGGCAGGGCGCTGCAGCCAAGTTTGCCTACTTCACCAAGCAGGTAGACGGCTATATTGAAAACACCGGCGCAGGTGGTGACTTTGGTGATTCCGATACGATGGGTTACCGCATTGATTTCGCCTGGGATGTTTCAGATAGCGTCCATATCGATTACGCCTATGACCTGGCTGAGGTGACGAACACCAATATGGCGTATTCCCATATCCGGCCTTCCGACCCCATTCCCAATCCAGAGGTCAATCAGGGCATCGCCTTCACCAATTTAATTAACTCGGGGGCGCGGCAGTTTTACAACTTTAATACCTCGGGAAATCGCCCCGACCGAATACACTCGGCTATCCCTATGGAAGAGGCCGATAGCGAAATTTCCGGCCATCAACTGTCGGTCGACTGGCAGATTAGCGAAACACTGGCGGCGAAATACATCTATGCCCAGCGCGAGCTCTACGACAATACGCCAACCATTTTGGCAACTGGCGCGCGCAGCGATGGCTACCGCCTGGATAATAGCCCGGTGTTCAGTTTTCCCGTGGCGGCAATACCCGGTGATTCGGCAGTGTGTAGTCCCTGTGTTGGCCGCAGTGAGCAGTACGGAGCGGTTCATCCATTGATCGATCAGGATCAGTTCTCTCACGAATTGCAGTTATCCGGCAGTGCGTTTGCGGGGCGTTTGTCTTACATCACCGGGCTCTATTACTTTGAAGAAACGGCTACCCAGGGCGCGGGCAAGATAGGGCACCTGCTGTCTGCCCCCTTGGGCAGCACTGCCGATGGCAACAACACCGGCAACCGTATTGAGGTGCTCACCGAGGCGCGTTTTGATATTGAAAACACCGCAATGGCGATGTTTGCGCAGTTTACCTGGCAGCCACCGGTGCTGGACGACCGCCTCAGCCTGACCTTTGGTGCGCGCCATTCCGAAGACAACCGAAAGTCTGCCGCGCTGCGCCGCCAGATCAGTTTTGTGGTGGTGCCGGGCGATTTGGATAACACCGACCGCGACGACAACGACATTGCCACCCAGTTGTCTGATGTCTTTTATGATGTGCGCGGCGATAAAGACTTTAAAGACGACTCCTTTAGCTTCATCGCCGAGTATGAGCTGAGCGACGATATCAACCTCTACTTCAAGGTCAATGAAGCCTATAAAAGCGGTGGTTTCAATACCCGCGAGCAGGTTACCGAGGAGGGCGCTCAGCGTTATATCGACGGCTTTGATGAAGAGAAGGTGACCGCCTACGAGCTGGGGCTGAAGTCGCGTTTACTTAGCAATCGCTTACAGGTGAATGCAGATATTTTTCAGCAGGATTTTGTCGATCAGCAGTTGAACTTTAGTGTGCCCAATACCACCAGCGACACCACCGTTGCCAATGCCGGCGAGTCCACCTTAAAGGGCTTTGAGATGGATACCACTTGGCTGGCGTCTGAAAACCTGATGTTGGTGCTCAACTACGCCTACTTAGATGCGGAAATTGCGCCCAGCCGCAATCCGCTATCTGGCGATGTCGACGACGGCTTCGTGTTTGATTCGGCGCCGCGACACGCTTACACGGCGATGCTTGATTGGACGCTGTGGAGCAGTTTGGACAAGGGCAATATTGCCTTCAATGCCACCTACTCATTTACTGATGAACGCAATGGCGGCGGGCGCAAGGAATTTGCAACCTTCCAGGCGGACCGTCAGGACGACT
The DNA here is from genome assembly GCF_964011655.1 of uncultured Spongiibacter sp. NCBI lineage: Bacteria > Pseudomonadati > Pseudomonadota > Gammaproteobacteria > Cellvibrionales > Spongiibacteraceae > Spongiibacter > uncultured Spongiibacter sp. The sequence continues at coordinate 53,687 of NZ_CAXGPO010000015.1, forward strand.
TCGCCGTGCTGAATGCGCGCTTGGGTTGGTATCAGTTGCCGGTATTTGACGGAGTGTTGGATGTAACAGTGTGGAGCAAAAATGTGCTCGACGAGGAATACAGTGTTAACAACGTTCACAATTTACCGCAGGCGGGCCGCTCAGTAATGTTTGGTGAGCCGCGCAGCTACGGTCTGGACTTGATCTACAATTGGGGAGGCTAATCTCCTTTGGCTGCGTGCGAAACACGTGTTCTTTCTGTGTTAAGGTCGGCATTGCCGGCCTTTTTTTGTTGGCTGAGATCGCTCGTTAGCGGCGTCAAGTAAGGCGGCTTAACATGGTCTTGAGAGGCGGGTAACAACAGCTGATATGGAAGAAAGCGCCCACCAGCGGTGCTGGTGGGCAAGCGGCTTAGGGCGCCGTTTGTTGCGGTGCCAGCAGTGGAACCGCTACCGAGCCGCTAATTTGCACAGGAATGGGTAAGGGAGACGCTGAGGTGGCGTACTGGCTGGGGTAGGAGCCATAGACCATCAGCACCAGCTTGTCGCCGTTTTGCATGCGGCTCATCACCCCGACCAAGTCTACATTGTGATCGCCGAAGCCTCTGAAAGGTGTTACCTGGTTCATCAACGGCGTGGGCGCCTGAAGCGGGTTGCTGTCGCCGGATTCTCTAATTGCCAGTCCGACAAACACAATGGGCTCAAGCAGCGGGGCGCCTGCTTGCTGGTCGGCAATGCTCATGCTCAAGCTGATTGTCGGTATGCCGGCGATTACCTGATTGTCGGCCTGGGCGGTGTAGAGCTCAATCTCAGTGGGTAGCAGGTTGGCTTCGTGGGCAATGATCGGCAGCGGGCTGCTAAAGGCAAAGTTGTCCCCGCCGTAGGGCACATCGTTGAGTACGATGCCATCATTGCCTTCACTGCCTAAATTGAAGCAGACCTCTGGAATCTCATCGGCCGCGCCTTGCACAAACTGTAGCTTTTCTTGAAACCAGCTTACGGTTGTGTCGGTGGTGTTTAAGCGTCCGCAGACACTTTGACCGTCGCCACTGTCGATGCCGTGGCCGGCGGCTTTGGTGAACAAACGCACATCGCCACCCTGATCACTCAAACAGCGGTAGTTTCGGTAGGCATCATTAAAGTTAAACAGGGTATCCATGTGGGACTGGGTAATGAACGCATCAATCGATCGCAAGCTGCCGTCGGCTGTTGTGTCGTTCTCATCGGCGCAGTGTGAGGCCGGGCTGTGGCGGTAGAGTAGCGCCAGTTTATCGTCGGCCAGGGTGTTTGCTGCCAAGCCGGTGGCGAGGCCTTCGTTGACTTCCTGGTCTTGATTGCCTGCCAGGTTGCCGCCAGCCGACAGCACGCTTGCCCAAAACGTTTTAAACACATCGTTTGGGTACAGGGAATAGCGCAGATCGTTCCAGGTAATGTCCGGGGCAATGGCATCCAGGCGGTGTTCTGGGTCAATCGCGTAGATCATTAATTGATAACCGCCACCGTAGGAGCCACCCACGGCGCCGATCAGCGGATTGTCTTTCTCGGTAGCGGGAGTCGGGCCATTATCTGCATAGGCAAGCTGACTCAGATTCTCTTCGGCCCAGTCCAGCACTTGTAGCCAGTCTTTGCCTTCCAGATCGGGGTCCAAAATGCGGATGGTGCCACCGGAGTCACCGTGGCCACGTTCATCCAGACTCAGCACGTAAAAGCCTTCGTCGAGTAAGGCTTTCAGCAAGCCACCGGTGGGTCGACTTGACTGACGGCTGCCAGAGTAGCCATGGCTGTGCAAAATCAGCGGATAGCTTTCCTCTGAAGACAGCGATGTGGGCTCGTGCAGGGTGAACGCAATATTTTCGCCATCGACATTTGACGCAAGGTTTACATCGTAGGAAACGCCGTCGGTAATGGTCGCTGGCGGGCAGCCATCGGCTTCAACGGCGGTGCCCGGCGGGGTGTTGGGGCACTGGTCATTGCCATTGAGGACTCCGTCGCCGTCGTTGTCATCTTTTTGCACATTACTGCAGCCCTCGCTGTCGACGGTTGCGCCGGCAGTGGTATTGGGGCAGATGTCGTCGGCGTTATTGACGCCATCGTTATCGTCGTCCAGTTGTGAGGGCGAGCAGCCTTGAACATTGGCGGTTTCCGTTGCCGGAGTGGCCGGGCAGTCGTCTTGACCATTGCTGACACCGTCGCCATCGTCGTCGCGCTGTGCGTCGGAGCAACCATTTTGGTCAACGCTGGCACCTGCCGGTGTCAGTGGGCAGAAATCCTGGGCATTGCCAACGCCGTCGCCATCGTTGTCGCCGTTTTGACTGTTACTACAGCCATTGGCATCCACCGTGGCGCCTGCCGCTGTATTTGGGCAGTTGTCGCTGCTGTTGTTAACGCCGTCATTGTCGTCATCCAGTTGTGAGGCGGAACAGCCATCGGTATCGACGCTTTCTCCCGCCGGCGTGGCTGGACAGCTGTCGTTGGCATCTGCAACCCCGTCGCCGTCAGCATCTTCAACCGTAATCGCGCAGCCCTGAGCATCGACATCGGTGTTGCTTGGGGTTGCCGGGCAACTGTCAGATTGGTTGCTCACGCCGTCGCCGTCGTCATCCAACTGCGAGGCAGAACAGCCGTTGCTGTTGGCGATTTCGCTACTGGGCGTGGCGGGGCACTGATCTCGGGTGTCGGCAATGCCGTCGCGGTCGCTGTCAGTGCTGCCTCCTGAGTTATTGCTAGAAGAGTTGCTGCTCGAGCCACCACAGGCGGCGAGCATGAGGGTGAGCAAGAGTAAGCCGAGCGACTTCCTCGACGGGAAAAGCAGCGTGCGTAACGTCATGGCAAATGTCCGTATTGTTAGTATTGTTCGGGTGCTGGCGAGGCGGGCGATGTCACGTTGTAGCAGGGGCAGCCACTGGCTGTGCTTGTGCGAGTCGCCGCCTGAACTGCGAGCAGCAGTCAGAAGTGTGCGCGGCTGACACAGTTATGTCAATTCGTGAAATTGAGTGCGGGCAGGGTCGCTACAGCAGGGCGACTCATCTGAATGGCGTAATCCGCATAGATGAGTTGCCAGGATTCTCACCTACTGGGACGAGGGGCGGGCTTTACAAAGCTGACTAGATTCGACGTGTGCCCACGAGCACCACAATAATCATTGAATGGAGTCACGTCATGTCACAACAATGCTCGCCTTTTCCTCCCTACCAAATTCAGGCGGAGGACATACCCGATCGCTACCCGAGGGGGTGGTTTTGCCTCGGATTACTCGACGACTTTCGCCCGCCTGCGGACAGCCCACAAAACATCGACGGTTTTGGTGGCAAGGTCGTCGTGCGCTGTCGCGGCTCACAGATTGACGCGAGCCTCAATGGCAAGCGTCTGCCGACCCTGGCCCGCAACCGCTTGTTGCTCTGCTGGTACGACTCCGATGGCAATCCGCCGTTGGCTGTCCAAGAGCCGCCAATTATGGGCGAGTGCGATACGCGCCAGTGGAGCCGCTGGCAGATGCGGGAGTACCGCATACATGCCAATTGCCGCGAGCTGATCGACAATATGGCCGATGCGGCGCACTTTGGACCCGTGCATGGTGCAAATGTGCGCAGCTTTCGCAACGTTATGGATGGCCACACCTTTGTGCAGGAAATGCGAGGCCACAGCGAACGCCTGTCGGCGGAGAGCGAGCTGTATAGCTACGCCAAGTACTATGGCCCGGCCTACCAAACAACGTATATGCGCGGCAGTTACGACGGCCACACCGTTGAAAGCTACCTGCTGCTCAGCCACTTGCCGGTGGCGCGCGAATGCTTTGATATTCGCTACGCAGTGATGGTGAAGCGCCTGCCCCATTTGAACGAGGCGCAAAATGCTGAGCTGTGCAAAATGTATGCGGAGAAGGCTTTTGAGGCCTTTGCTGAAGATGTGGCGATATGGCACAACAAGACGCGCATCGACAACCCCATTCTCTGCGATGGTGATGGCCCGATCCACAAACTGAGAACCTGGTACGCACAGTTTTATCAGCCGCTGGCGGAGATCAATGAAGAGCGTCTGCGCTACCGCGAGTACCAGTTGCGTTATGACTAATATCGCGGCCCCAATTGGGGCCGCTATTCACCGCTCATGGAAGCAGCGCCGAGCAAAGCAATGTTAAGCAAAGCAATACCAGGGAAAGGAGAGACAAGCATGCGCAGTTTGAAAGATCGCTTAAATATTGATGTTGTCGACAGCATACGCATTCGTGCACCCGCTCAACGGGTATTCGCCACCGTGGCGAATTATCCGGCAATCGCCAACTGGTTCCCGCCCTATTCATGCAGTGTGGAGGGCGGTGGCGATATCAAGGAGGGCGCGCTTGTGCAGCACCGCTATGGTCGTCCGCCATTTGTGCTGAGCCGCTTTACACGCCGTATAGAGCGCATCGTGGACGGCGAGCGCATTGAGGAGCGGTATATCGATGGAGACTTGCGTGGCACCGGGGTATGGTGTTTCGAGCAGCACGGGCAGGAAACATTGGCCAGTTATCACTGCCGGGTGGAGGCCCTGAGCTGGTTCGCTCGACTCGGCTTTGTTCTTCAGGGCAGTCGCGCCCACAGCGAGGTGTACCAGCAATACCTAGCGGCCTTAAAGCAGCAGTGCGAGGCCGCTGGCGTTTAACGTATCAAGGAAGAAGTCATGTCTAAAATCGATCAAGCCCCGCAACATGCCGCGTTACCCGGCGGTGGTATTCAGTATTACGACGCGGGCAATGGTCCCTGTGTGATGCTGATACACGGTTCTGGCCCAGGGGTGAATGCCTGGGCGAATTATCGCGATAATTTGCCGGTATTTGCCGAGCATTTTCGCTGCATTATGCCTGACTTGCCCGGCTACGGCGGCAGCGATGCGCGAGACGGAGACCCGGTACAAAGCTGCGTGGCCGCCTGTGTTGAGCTGCTCGATACCCTGGACGTTTCCCGCGTACATATTATTGGTAACTCCTTGGGTGGCATCGTCGGTTCGTATATTGCGGCGCAGTATCCCGAGCGGGTCGCCAGCTTTATGACTATCGGCGGAATTGGCTTGAATCTGTTCAGCGCTTTTCCTGGGGAGGGGCTGAACTTGCTAACGGCCTTTACCGAGCAGCCCAGCCGCGAAAATTTACGACGTTGGTTGGCGTCCATGGTTTACGATCAGGCGATTATTACTGACGAACTGCTCGAGGCGCGATACGCGGCGGCAACCGAGCCCGTCACCCTGGCGACCACTCGGGCGCTGTATTCTCGGTCGGCGATCGCTGCAATTGCCGATTACCGGCGGGGAGAAAACGCCGCGCAGGTGGTCGCGCATTTGCCCAGCATTCAGGCGCCGACGCTAATTACCTGGGGGCGGGATGATCGCGTGAGTCCACTGGATATCAGCCTGTTGCCTATGCGGATGATCCCCAATGCCGAGTTGCATGTTTTCCCCAACTGCGGCCACTGGGCGATGATTGAGTGCAAAGCGCGCTTTGAGTCTTTGGCCATCGACTTTATTAACGACGCGGAGCGCCGTTATGCGCAGGTGCAGCCATGAGCGTTGCAGCGATGCTGGGCTTGGCGCTGGCAATGATGGCGCTGGCAGCGCTACCAAGCAGTAGTGTGTTGCTGGTAGTCGCCTGCAGTTTGCGCGGTGGTCGGCGCCACGGTCTAGCCGCAGCGCTGGGTATTGTTATTGGCGACCTGCTGTTTATCGCCCTCGCGATTGGCGGTGTTGCCTTGCTGGCTCAGGCTATGGGCGCGTTGTTTATCGTGGTTAAGGTGGCCGCAGTGCTGCTTCTGCTGAATGTGGGCTTACGCTTGTTGCTCTCATCCCGCGCCGGTCACTCTCAGGCCTTACCGGCGGCGCCCGGTTCGCTTTGTACTAGCGCTATCGCGGGCTTGGTGGTGACACTTGCAGATGTGAAAGCGGTGGTTTTCTACGCCAGTTTATTGCCGCTATTTGTCGACATGCAAAGCGTGTTGCCGGGAGATGTCCTGGCAATTGCGGCAATCACGGTGGCGGCCGTTGGTGGCGTGAAATTGTTATATGTGTTGCTTGCTCAGCGACTGGTGCAAGGATTGCCGGTGATCGCCAAGCGGGGTGAAGCGGCGGCGGGAGTTGGACTGGTCGCTGCGTCTGGGGTATTGCTGTTGAAGGATTAGTTGTCGCCGCTACAGAAACAGGCGACCAATAATGCTGGGTACGGCGGTCTCAACTTTCAAAATACGCGGCCCCAGGCTAAAGCCCTGCATTCCGGCGGCCAGCAGTTTTTCCACCTCATAAGGAATAAACCCGCCTTCCGGGCCGATGGCGAGTAGGCGCGGCTGGTTACTTGCCGCCGGCACACCCTGGCTGTGGTAGGGGTGGGCCAATAGGCCTTGCCGATGTTGCAGCAGTGCTGGCAATACATCTTCCACGAAGGGCTTGAAGCGGGTGGCGCGTTCAATGCTGGGTAATTGCGTGTCGCCACACTGCTCCAAGCCCTCCAGCATGGCCGCGTGGAGGTGAGCGTTGTCGACTAACGGGCTTTGCCAGTAGCTTTTGTCCACCCGGTAACTGTTCAACAAAATAATTTTTTCCACGCCCAGTTCGGTTGCCGAGCGAATGATGCGCCGCGCCACTTTTGGGCGAGGCAGGGCCAGCAACAAGGTCAAAGGGAGCTTTGCCGGAGCGGGCGTATTCAGGTTAACGCGCAGTTCTATGGTGCTGCCAAGTCCGGTGATTTCCGCACTGCCAAGCTGGCCGTTAAGCACGCCGCAGCGCAGCTGCTGGCCAAGTTCAGCGCGAAGTACCTTGCGGATGTGCTGGGCGCGCGCATCGCTGATTTGCACGGTATCGGCGCCAGTGAAATCCGATGGCTGCAGCAGCAGCAAATTCATTGGGCGGGCTCGGCCCACAGGTCGTAGTCGTCAGCGCCTACGACATTGACCAATAGCG